>JBOHEL010000346.1:0-5577 GCA_050700995.1 Sciscionella sp.
CGGCGACACGCAATCGCTGCGGTACCTTCGGGACGTGCTCTATGCGGGAACCCACCACGTGTTCCTCACCCTGCTGATCGTGGCCTTGGTCACTGTCGTGGTGCTGGTGGTCCTGACGCCCAGGCGGTTCCCGATTCGACCCGACCAGGAAATGGCTGCCAAGAAGGACTCTGATCCGTGAAAGCCCAAGTGCGACAAGTGGTATCAGCGGGTGGCAACGCTGGACGATGATCATCCACAATGGAGTGTGACTTATGGTCTGGACCACGTTTCACTCGGTGCTGCGGATCACAGTAAAACGGGCCAGTAACAGTGAAATATCCATGCCACGCCGGGCGATGAAGTGGGTGGAGCCAGCAGAGAAAGGTTCCGGGAGCGCGAGCCGGAGAACCCGGCGGACGCCCTCAGATGGGCCCAAGAACTCAAGTCGGCATTCCGGGGTGGGCGAGGCTGCCCGGCATCGGCGGTGTACGACCCGAGCATCCGAGGAGGACGCGATGACAACGGTGTTGACGGCACTAGCAATCGAGACTGGCGCGGCGGTAGCGATTGCCGCATCACTGGCGGCGTGGGCCAGGCGCGGCTTCCCGACTCGGGCCCGCGCGGCCGCAGCGGTCGCCGAGTAACGGACTTTAGCCTGCTACAGCCGTAACGCTATTGCACCCCCAGCCCAAATCGGGCAGGGGGTGCAATGCTTTCGAGCGTTATTCGCTTGCCGTGGACACCCGCTCGGAAGGCGTACCGGTGTTGATCTCGCTGATCGGGACCTGCGAGGTCTCCGGCAACAAGATGATCGGCAGCAGTCCTACGAGACCCGCCAGGATCAGGTAGTAGGCGGGAATGTCGGGCGTTCCTGTCGCATCGATCAGTGCCGTCACGACAAGTCCGACCGTCCCGCCGAAGAGCGAGGTGGAGACGTTGTAGCCGATGGCGAACGAACCGTAGCGCACCCTGGTCGGGAACATCGCGGGGAACGTCGAGCCGATCACCGCGAGCATCAGATCCAGCAGGATTGCCATGATCAGGAAGCCGATGATCAGCGCCACGATATTGCCCGACTGCATCATCTTGAACGAGGGATAGCTCAGCACGATGAACCCGATCGCCGCGGTGAGCAGCAGTGGCCTTCGGCCTATCCGGTCGGAGAGTGCTCCCAGTGGCGAGATCAATATCATCTGCACCACTTCGACGCCGATAATGATGAACACCGACTCGGTGTCTCCCATATGCAGGCTGTTCTGGAAGTACGACGGCATCGTCGTCAGCAGCATGTAATCCGCGATGTTGAGCAGGAAGACGATTCCGATCAGGTTCAGGATCATCCGCCAGTGACTCTGCAGGGTCTCCTTCAGCGGTGCCTTCTCCGATTTTCCGCCGCTTTCTGTCAGCGCCTGGAAGGTCGGGGTGTCCTCTAGCTTGAGTCGCAGGTAGAGCCCGACAAGGCCGAGCGGCAGTGCGACCAGGAACGGGATACGCCAACCCCAGGACGACATAGCGCTGTCACTGAGCGACAGCGTCACGATCAACACGACAATGTTGCCGAGGACGTACCCAGACAGCGTGCCGAACTCCAGGAAGCTACCGAAGAAACCCCGTCGCTTGGTTGGCGCGTACTCCGCGATGAACGTCGCGGCGCCGCCGTACTCACCGCCGGTGGAGAACCCCTGGATCAGGCGCAGCAACAGCACCAGGATCGATGAGCCGATACCGATGGAGTAGGGGCCGGAGTAGGTCGGCAGTACGCCGACCAGGAAGGTGCCACCCGACATCAGCAGGATCGTGGTGGCCAGAACCTTCTGCCTGCCGATCTTGTCGCCGAGTGGCCCGAAGAACAGGCCCCCGAACGGGCGCACGATGAAGCTCACCGCGAGGAGGGTGAACGACTTGAGTGCCGCGTTGCCTTCACCTGGGAAGAACTCGGTACCGATCGCGGTGAGAACCGCACCTGCCGTGAATACGCCGTAGTCGTACCACTCCATGGCGTTACCCATGGCGGACGCCGCCACGGCGCGGCGAACCGTCTTGAGGTCCACCTCCCGCGGTGCCGCTGCTGCTGCTGTCATCCTGCCGACCTCCCAGATGCGTGCCGTGTTCGTGTTCATCGTGCCGTCATAACCGTGCCAACCCGGCGACCATAGTGCGAACCGATGCCGGATGCACCGGTTTAGGACGTTCCAGAATGATCACGCAGCGTACGATATGTGGTGACAGACACGCCCAGTGGAGTGACAGGGGACTTGCCGAGTCAGACCGAAGCGCCGGTCACAGCCCTGGCTCCGGCGAAGGCGGGGAGCTGTGCTAGCAGCTCATAGGAGTGCAGCCGATCGGACGGATCGTGCACCATCGTCGTGATCATCATCTCGTCGGCCATGGTGCGCTCCGCGAGGTCGGCCAGCCCCTCCCCGACAGTATCCAGATCGCCGATGACCTGCGAATTCAAACGGTCGGCCACGAAGGACGCTTCCACATCCGTATAGGGGTATGCGGCGGCTTCCTCGGGTGTCGGCAGCTGGCCCGGCTTGCCCTGGCGTAGCCGCAGGAAAGACAGCCCGCCTGGGCCTGCGATCCACCGGGCATGTGCCGCGTCCTCGGCGCAGATCACCGCGGCGGCGACCATCGCGTACGGCTCTGCCAGTGCCTCCGAGGGACGGAAATTCTCGCGGTACAGGCGCAGTGCGGGCAGCGTGTTGGCGGCGCTGAAATGGTGTGCGAAGGCGAACGGTAACCCGAGGGCAGCGGCCGCCCGCGCAGAGTAGCCACTTGAGCCAAGCAGCCAGAGTGGCGGCCGATTGCCTGCGGCAGGCACGGCCTGAATGGCGCCCGGTACGTCGTCGAAATACCGCATCAGCTCATTCAGTTGCTTCGGGAAGTCCTCGACCGAGAGCGGATCGGCTGCGCGTCGCAGTGCCGCCGCGGTTGCCGGGTCGGTGCCTGGCGCGCGCCCGATACCGAGGTCAATCCGTCCGGGATGCAGCGCTTCGAGCAGGCCGAACTGCTCGGCGACCACCAGCGGCGGGTGGTTGGGCAGCATCACACCCCCTGAACCGATGCGGATCCGGTTCGTGGCGTCGGCCAGGTGGCCGATCAGCACCGGCGGCGATGAGCTGGCGATACCAGGCATGTTGTGGTGCTCGGCGAGCCAGTACCTGGTGTAACCGAGTTGTTCGGCACGCACCACCAGCTCACGACTGTTGCGCAGAGTTTCGGTTGCGCTACGTTTGGTGCCGATCGAGGCCAGGTCGAGTACAGAGAACGGGATTGCCCGCGGATCACTCATGGTCCGGGAAACGCCGGCATGTACCGCGTGCTTCCCTCCCCGGAGGTGAAAAAGATCGCTATGCCGTGTCCTGCTGTTCACGGGTCAGCGTTTCGCGGGTCATGACCAGCCCGGTTCGTAGTGCGCCCGCCGCTTCTGCCAGTGCCTCACGTGGTCGGGGACCCAGCCCAAGGAAGTTGATATACCCGTGGATCAAGTCTGAGTGCCTGCGTAGGACCACCGCGCATCCGGCGTCCGCCAAGCGCCGCCCGAACGCCTCACCCTCGTCGCGCAGCGGGTCGAAACCACCGGTCGCCAGGTACGAGGGCGGCAGCCCGGAGAGGTCAGCGGCGTGCAGGATGGCGAACCGCTCGTCGGTGCGTGTCGCGCGGTCCGGCGCGTAGTGGTCGACGAACCAGTCCATCGCCGCGTTCGTCAGGAAGTACCCGTCGCCGAAGAGCTGCCGGGACCGGGTCTGACGGTTGCTGTCGGTCGCCGGGTAGAACATCAGCAGGAAGGCAGGCCGCGCACCGCCCGCGCGGGCGAGTTGGTGGGCCGCGACGGCAGTCAAATTCCCGCCCGCGCTGTCGCCCCCGAGCGCGATCGCATCGGGGTCCGCGCCGAGCGCGTCCGCCTCGGTGACCGCGTATCGGAACGCGGCGACGGCGTCGTCGGCCGCTGCGGGGAAGGGGTGCTCGGGCGCCATCCTGTAGTCCACTGAGAGCACCCTCACAGCCGCCTCGGCCGCCAGGAACTCGCAGGGTGCGTTGTGGCTGTCCAGGTCACCGATCACGAACCCGCCGCCGTGGAAGAACACCAGCAACGGCGAGCGGGCCGCCACGCCGTCCGGTGTGTAAAGGCGGGCGCCGATCTCGCCATCGGCACCGGGAATCCGCAGGTCGCGGACGGCGATGTCCTGCCGCCTCGGGCCCTCGGCGAGCTGCGTGGATGCCGACAGTGCTGCCCGTGCCGCCGCCACGTCGCCGCCGCCGAGTTCGACGCCGGACAGCCGCTGCAGACGCAGCAACAGTTGCATGTCCAATGCCAGTTCCTGGCCGTCGATACGGATCGGGCGGCCTGCAAGCAGTCGCCGCACGGGCCGCGGTAGCGCATAGATTGTGCGCATGGCCCTTGCCTGCTGTCGCGGTGAGATCCTCTGCATCAGTGTGTTCATGACGACATATTACTTCGAGTAAGTTCGGATTGGGCGACTTAGTCGCAGGCGTTCGGATGGGAGGTGCAGTGCGGGACCGCGCCCGGCAACCGGTGCCGGTTCGTCGAGATCAGCCGGTAGATCCAGTCCTGCAGCTCGCGGATGATGGGCAGCCGATAAAGCGCCACCGGCAGGCGAGTGCCCAGCGCGGCGGACAGCGCGTGGTTAACGGCCGCCGCGCCGCGGTAACGTGCGCCGTCCGCGCCGATCCACCACACCGCGGCCGCGAGCTGCTCCCTGGTCAGGCCGGTGCGCTCCGTCACACCTGGCTGCTGGTACGGCGTGATACGGATGCGTCCGTGTCGATCCAGGCGTCGCAGCAGGTTCCGGCTGCGCGTGCAGAAACCGCAGCCGCCGTCGAATATGAGCGTGCCCTCCATCTGTCCATCATCCCCGAGCTGTCTGGGAGGATCGACCGCATGACAGTGTCGGTGGTCGGAATTGGCGGCTCGTTGCGGCCCGGCTCTGCCTCCGAGCGGGCGCTGCGCATCGCGCTGGACGGAGCTGCGGGGGCCGGTGCGGATGTCACCGCGTTCGTTGGGGAGGACCTTCGGCTGCCTTTCTACGATCCGGCAGGCGACGAGTTGCCGAGGGCCGCACGGCGCCTGATAGAGAGGGTGCGCACCGCGGACGGTGTGGTGCTGGCGGCCCCTGGCTACCACGGCACGATGTCGGGGCTGGTCAAGAACGCCCTGGACTACCTGGAAGAGCTTCGCGAGGACGAGCGGCCGTACCTAGACGGCAGGGCGGTGGGATGCATCGGGGTGGCTTACGGCTGGCAGGCGACGGTGAACACGCTCGGCGCACTGCGGGGCGTCGTGCACGCGCTGCGTGGCTGGCCGACGCCGTTGGGTGCCGCCGTGAATTCCGTGCAGGTCAAGTTCGACGATGCCGGAACCTGCTCGGACGCCCAGGTCGCCGCGACACTGCGCACCGTCGGCATCCAGGTCGCGGATTTCGCTCGCCTAACCCCACCGTGAGTACTTCGTCGGTTATAGCCGACTGTCATGTCTCAGCACTTCGCGTACACATGTGTCTCAGCACTTCGCTGACAGTTTGTGTGTGGTGATGCGTTGATAGCGTACTGATCTGTCGAGGGTGAGTTCTC
>JBOHEL010000347.1:0-5571 GCA_050700995.1 Sciscionella sp.
CCGACACGCTCACTCACCGACACGCTCACTCACCGACACGCTCACTCACCGACACGCTCACTCACCGACACGTAAGCGCACTGACGCGAGAAGGAACCGACGCACGATGGCGAACTACACCGCGGCCGACGTCAAGCGGCTGCGCGACATGACCGGCTCCGGGATGATGGACTGCAAGAAGGCGCTGGAGGAGACCGACGGCGACTTCGACAAGGCCGTAGAGGTGCTGCGCATCAAGGGCGCGAAGGACGTCGGCAAGCGGGCCGAACGCACCACAGCACAGGGCATGATCGCCGTTTCGGCCGGCGCGATGATCGAGCTCAACTGCGAGACCGACTTCGTCGCCAAGAACGATGACTTCATCCAGCTCGCCGACCGGATCGTCGCGGTGGCCCGCGACGGTAAGCCCGCTGACCTGCAGGCGCTCGCGGAGGCCAAGCTGGGTGAGGGCACCGTTGCCGAGGCGATCAACCAGCTTTCCGCCAAGATCGGCGAAAAGCTTGAGCTGCGCAGGGTCGCCGTGCTCGATGGCACGGTGACCAGTTACCTGCACCGCCGTTCCGCGGACCTGCCCCCTGCGGTCGGCGTGTTGGTGCAGTTCTCTGGCGCCGACGAAGAGGCTGCTCGCGGCGCTGCGATGCAGGTTGCCGCGCTCAAGGCGCGGTACGTCACCCGCGACGAGGTGCCCGAGGACATCGTGGCCAACGAGCGCCGGATCGCGGAGCAGACCGCTCGCGAGGAGAACAAGCCGGAGCAGGCGCTGCCGAAGATCGTGGAAGGCAGGGTGAACGGCTATTTCAAGGATGTCGTGCTACTCGAGCAGCCTTCCGTTCAGGTGTCGAAGAAGACCGTGAAGGCGGTCCTCGACGATGCGGGTGTCGAGGTCACGAGGTTCGCCCGCTTCGAAGTGGGCCAGGCCTAAGATCTGGTGTTGGGGCCGCCGTGTGTGATGAACGGCGGCCCTCAGCGCTGTTCGGGCTACCGATCGGCCGCGTGACTCGGATGCGGGTGTCCCGCTGGGACAGAAGGGGAGTGCTGCATGAGTGCGAACGGCGCGACGGATCACGGCGGGCGGCCAGGGTATTCGAGGGTGCTGCTCAAGCTCGGTGGCGAGATGTTCGGCGGTGGCGCTGTCGGTGTTGATCCAGATGTGGTGCACACCGTGTCCAGCCAGATCGCCGATGTGGTTCGTGGCGGGGTGCAGGTCTCGGTGGTCATCGGCGGTGGCAACTTCTTCCGAGGCGCAGAGCTTTCCCAGCGCGGCATGGACCGGGACCGCGCCGACTACATGGCCATGCTTGGCACCGTGATGAACTGCCTGGCCTTGCAGGACTTCCTGGAGAAGCGCGGTGTCAACACGCGGGTGCAGAGTGCCATCGCCATGGGGCAGGTCGCCGAGCCCTACATTCCCCGCCGCGCGGAACGGCACCTGGAGAAGGGGCGGGTCGTCATCTTCGCAGCCGGTGTCGGAATGCCTTACTTCTCAACCGACACCGCGGCCGCGCAGCGTGCGCTGGAGATCGGCTGCGAGATCGTGCTGATGGCCAAGGCGGTGGACGGGGTGTACGACGACGATCCAAGGATCAACCCGGATGCCAAGCTTTTCGACGAGATCAGCCACCGTGAGGTGCTGGAACGTGGTTTGAAGGTCGCCGACGCAACGGCCTTCAGCCTGTGCATGGACAACAACATGCCGATGCTGGTGTTCAACCTGCTCACCGAGGGGAACATCGCGCGAGCCGTACGTGGTGAGAAGATTGGCACACTAGTGTCAACGCCCAAGGAGCAGTCGTGATCGACGAGACCCTCTTCGAGGCCGAGGAGAAGATGGAGAAGGCGGTATCCGTGGCCAAGGAGGACCTGGCATCGGTCCGGACAGGTCGCGCCACCGCCGCGATGTTCGCGCGCGTCACGGTCGAGTATTACGGCGCGCCGACCCCCCTGAACCAGCTTGCCGGCGTGAGCATCCCCGAGGCGCGGATGGCGATCATCAAGCCGTACGACGCCAGCCAGCTCGCGCAGATCGAGCGAGCCATTCGCGATTCCGATCTCGGTGTCAACCCCAGCAACGACGGCGCGATCATCCGGATCGTCATCCCGCAGCTGACCGAGGAGCGGCGCAAGGAAATGGTCAAGGTCGCCAAGTCGAAGGGGGAGGACGCTCGCGTGCACATTCGGGGACTGCGTCGCAAGGCCAAGGAAGAGCTTGACCGGATTTCCAAGGACGGGGAGGCGGGCGAGGACGAGGTGTCGCGTGCGGAGAAGGAGCTGCAGCACCTCACCGACCAGTACGTCACGCAGGTGGATGAGCTGGTGAAGAACAAGGAATCCGAACTGCTAGAGGTGTGATGACAGGCGACGGAGTCCCTGTGAGCACACCGCCACGGCCGGAAAGCGCCGAGGAACCGGAGCAGCCGCCCGCTGCGGGCTCACGAGCCGGACGGGACCTGCCCGCCGCGATCGCGGTTGGTGTGCTGCTGGGTGCTGCCATAATCGCCTCCCTGCTGACGGTGCGTCAGGTATTCATCGGGATCGTCGCGGTTGCCGTCGCCATCTCCACCTGGGAGTTGGCTGGGGCGCTGAAGCGAGGCGGCTCGATCAACGTCAGTCGCTTGCCCGTACTGATCGGCGGCCAGGCGATGATCTGGCTGTCCTGGCCGTTCGGGGTTCGGGGGCTGCTCGGTTCCTTCGTTGTGACGATCTTGGCCTGCCTGGTGTGGCGGCTGCGGGCAGGGGCAGACGGTTACCTCCGGGACGTGACGGCGTCCACCTTCACGGCCGCCTACGTGCCGTTGTTCGCGGCATTCGCGGCCATGCTCGCCGTGCCGGTCGACGGCGCGGGCAGGGCACTCTGCTTCATGATCGGCGTGGTCTGCTCCGACACCGGCGGATATGGCGCCGGTGTGCTGCTCGGCAGGCATCCGATGGCTCCCACGATCAGCCCGAAGAAGTCCTGGGAGGGCTTCATCGGTTCGATGATCACCGGAATCATCGGTGGTTGGCTTTCTGTCACGTTGTTACTGCATGGGCACTGGTGGCAGGGCGTGATCTTCGGTGCGGTGCTTGTCGCCACCGCCACCCTGGGGGATCTGGTCGAATCCCTGATCAAGCGGGACCTCGGCATCAAGGACATGGGCACGCTGTTGCCGGGCCACGGTGGACTGATGGACCGGATGGACTCGTTGCTGCCGTCCGCGGTGGCTGCCTGGCTGCTGCTTTCGCTCTTCATCCCCACCTGAGCGCCATTTCCCCACTGTCCGTAGCGGCGTCTTTCCGAAACGCCTTCAGTCGTCGTAGGGGTCGTCGTTGGCGGTGCGGGGGACGGTGCTGCGCCGCGAGTGATCGATGATCGAGAAGCCGGCACCCGCAGGGTCGGTGAGTGCCGCGATACGTCCGTATCGGGAGTCGTAGGGCGGCAAGGCGACATTTCCGCCGAGCTGGATCGCAGTCGCGGTGAGCGCGTCGACGCCGATGGCGGGCTCGATGTCGAAGTAGATCATCCAGTGTGCCGGCGTCATGGGTGGGTACTCAGGGCCCATCAGGTAGCGGTAGAGCACCGGTTGCCCGCCAAGCCGCCACTCAGCGTAGTCGAAGTTGACTCCGTCGCCGATCTGGTCCTGCGTGAACTCGAACAGCGTGAGGTAGAAGCGGTCGGTGGCATCGGCATCGTGGGTATTGAGGTCGGCCCCGCCGAACGCGCTTGGCGCCAGTGTGCCGAATTGCCAGGATTCCGGCAGCTCCCAGAACACCACCGGTGCGCCACCGGGGTCCGTTGCGCGCAGGATGCTGCCGCGACCAGCAAGAGCGACCGGGTCCGCGATTACCTGACCGCCGAGTTGAGCAACGATGGCCGCGCACTGTTGCACGTTGCGCACCGCGAGATGAAGCGACCAGGCTGCCGGGCCGTCGTCCTGGTAGAGCCCGGCTACCGGCACATCGCCCGCCGACGCGACGGTGTAACGGCCGGTTGCGGCATCCGTGCGGCTGGTGAAGCGCCAGCCGAGCAGCGTGCTGTAGAAGTCGCGGGCGGCGGTCTCCTGTGGGGTGTTCAGATCGATCCAGCAGGGCGTACCTGCTGTCATGCCTGTCTGATCGGGCTGTTCTCGAAGCGTCATCGGACATCTCCTGATCGCGGGCGTAGTACCGCGCGGGTAGTAGACATGGAAAACTGGGTGATTGTGTTTCGTCGAGTGAACGGATGGAAGTTGAGCGGGCAAGGTGGCGTGGTGCCAAGCCCGAACATCTGGCACTGGCCGGAGCGCTATGAGGTTGAGAACCGCGCACAGGACGCCGACGGCGCCATCTGGCGGGCGCTTCGGGAGCAGGTGGGCTGGGACGGCAGGAGCGTGGTGGACGTCGGCTGCGGTGACGGTTTCCACCTCCCGGTGTTCGCAGCGACCGCCAGTGACGTTGTCGGTGTCGAACCACACGGGCCGCTGCTGCGGCGCGCTGAGCGGCGAGTGGCCGCGTTGCCGCATGCGCGGGTGATGGCGGGTTCCGCACAGCGGCTGCCGCTGCCCGATGCCGGCACCGACCTGGTGCATGCCCGTACCGCCTACTTCTTCGGGCCGGGCTGCGAACCGGGGTTGCTGGAGGCCGACCGGGTGCTGCGGCCAGGTGGTGCGTTGGTGATTGTCGACCTCGACCTGGCGGCTGCTCCTTACGGCGATTGGATGCGCGTCGACCTGCCCGACTATGCCCCTCGGGAGGTTGAGTCGTTCTTCGCGGGCCAGGGCTTCGACTCCCGGTACGTCGACACCCTCTGGCGATTCGACGATCGCGCAGACCTGGAAGCCGTGTTGGGGATCGAGTTCTCCCCGAAGGTTGCCGCGATGGCGATAGCGCAGACGGTCGGCGTCATGATCCCGGTGCGTTACCGGATGAGTATCCGCCGGAAGCCCAGCGGCCTGCGGGTCATCACGCTCGGCGCCCTCAAAGAATGACCGCACGCCGACAATTTACTATCACCCAGGGGCCCGCCGCTTCCCCTAACGGCGTTTACTCGTCGTCTGCTTCTTCCTCGGTGCCGTCCTGCGCTTCGGGGTAGAGGGCGGCTTCCGTTCCTGCGGCCACGCCCGCTTCGGCGAGGATGAGATAGAGCTGGTGTCGCGCCTCGTTCAGTGCCTGGGCCGCGCGTTCCTTCTGTGCCGAACTCGCGGCAAGTGATACCTGCATGACGGCGGCGGTGAGCTGGCCCGCGGCCGAGCGCAGCCCGACCTCGTTCGGGTCGACCTGGCCGGCCACCTCCTCCCACGGTGGTGCGTCGTGCGACTTCTCGGCCTCGGCCCGGCCCGTGTCGGTCAGCGTGAACAGCTTCCTGCCGCCACCGCCGGACTCATCGCTCTCGACCAGCCCCTCATCAGCGAGCAGTTGCAGCGTCGGGTACACCGAACCTGGGCTGGGTCGCCAGAAGCCGCCACTGCGCTCGGTGATTTCCTGGATCATCTCGTAGCCGTGCATCGCGCGTTCGGTGAGTAGGGCAAGCACCGCGGCGCGCACGTTCCCCTTTCGCCGCCGCCCGCCACGCCCGTGCCCGCGTCCTCCGCCGCGCCCGAACCCGGGCTCCATGCC
>JBOHEL010000348.1:0-5569 GCA_050700995.1 Sciscionella sp.
GCTGGACGCTTTCCGTTTCCTGGCACGCGAGCACGTGCTGGTGGCACAGCTCGCCGAGCAGTTCAAGGCGCGCCCCGAGGAGCTGCCGGAACGCGTCGGGCAGATCGTGGAGCGGCTGCGCGGTGCGGAGAAGGAGCTGCAACGGCTGCGCGGTGCCCAGTTGCTGGCCTCCGCGGCGGCGCTGCTCGACGGTGCCGAGGACGTGGCTGGTGTCGCGCTCGTCGCCGCCGCGGTCAGCGACGGTGTGAACGCGGGTGACCTGCGCACCCTGGTTGGCGATGTGCGCAACCGCCTCGGGCAGCGCCCTGGGGTTGTCGCGCTGTTCTCCGTGAGCGAGGGCAAGGTCAATTTCGTGGTCGCGACTACCGCGGCAGGCCGTAGCCGCGGGTTGGCGGCCGGAAAGCTCGTCGCGGCTTTCGCGCCCGCGGTCGGTGGGCGAGGTGGCGGTAAGGCGGACATGGCGCAGGGCGGCGGTAGTGACCCGTCTGGCGTGGCCGCGGCCGTCGGCACGTTGCGCGGTGAACTCGAAAAGGCGCGGTGAGCGCATGGCGACGGCGCGCGCCGAACGCCCTGGTGCGGACGATCCCGGGCCGGGCCGCAGGCTTGCGGTCGATGTCGGTGCGGTGCGGGTCGGCGTCGCTATCAGCGATCCCTCACCGATGCTTGCCACCCCACTCGTTACCCTTGCCAGGGATCAACGCGCCGGGCAGGACATTGACCGGCTGGCAGCGCTCGTCGAGGAGCATGAGGTGGTCGAGGTCGTGGTCGGCTTGCCAAAGACACTCGCAGGCCGCTCCGGCATCGCCGCCGAGCAGGCGCGCGACTACGCGGACGTGCTGGCGCAGCGTGTCGCGCCGGTGCCGGTGCGGCTGAGTGACGAGCGGTTGACCACGGTGAGCGCCACCAGGATGCTTTCCGACCGAGGGGTGCGTGGTCGCAAGCAGCGGGCGGTCATCGACCAGGCTGCCGCGGTGGGGATCCTGCAGGTCTGGCTGGATGGCAGGGCCACGGCACTGCGCGCGAGGTCGCCGGGACCGGAGGGCGAGCGGTGAGCGACGACCTGGGCCTGTTCGACTCAGACGGCGATGCGCGGCCCGCGCCGAGGCGGGTCGAGCCTGATCCCCGCAGCCGCTCGGGTGGTCGCAGGAAGCGCAGGCGGAGTGCCGTTACCTGGCTGGTGGTCGTCGCGATGCTGGTCGGGGTCGGAGCCGCGGCTTGGTTCGGGCTGCGGGAGATCGCAGGCCTTGGTGGCTACGACGACTACACCGGAAGCGGCGAGGTGAACGTACTGGTCGAGGTCAGCAGCGGGGAGACGACGAGCGATATCGGGGAGAACCTCGTCAACGCCAACGTGGTCGCCAGCGTGAAGGCGTTCACGAAGGCGGCAGCCGACAACGCGAAGGTGCTCGGTGTGCAGCCGGGGTACTACGTCATGAAGACGAAGATGTCCGGCAGCGCCGCGGTTGCCAAGATCGTCCAGCCCGCCAGCAAGGTTGGTGCGCTGGAGGTTCGGCCCGGTAACAGGCTCGATGACACCAAGCTGCCCAATGGCTCGGTGACACCGGGCATCTACAGCAAGTTGTCGAAGGCGAGCTGCGCCGAGCTGGGGGGAAAGAGCACCTGCGTGTCGGCGGCGCGGTTGCGGCAGGTCGCGCAGACGGCCGAGCTGAGCAGCCTTGGGGTGCCCGACTGGGCGCTGGCTTCCGCCAAGCGAGCCGATCCCCGACATCGGCTGGAGGGCCTGATAGCGCCGGACGTCTACCAGGTGAAGCCGGGAGACTCCGCGCAGCAGCTGCTCACATCGCTGATCACCTCCTCGGCGCTGCGCTGGCAGGCCGACGGCATGCCTACCATCGCGAAGGGCAGCGGGTTCACGTCATACCAGTTGCTCGTGATCGCATCACTCTCGCAGAGCGAGGCGGTGCGGGCGGATTTCGGCAAGGTGGCCAGGGTGACGTACAACCGGTTGGCCGCCAACCACAAGCTGCAATACGACTCGACGGTGAACTACGTGCTGGAACGCCCGGAGATTCGCACCAAGCCCTCGGACCGCGCCAAGTCTGGGCCGTACAACACCTATGCGAATCCTGGGCTGCCGCCAACACCGATCTCCTCGCCGAGCAAGCAGGCGCTGCGCGCCGCCGCGAATCCGACGCCAGGCAGCTGGATGTACTTCGTCAAATGCGAGAAGAATGGGTTGTCGTGTTTCGCCGACACGGCTGCGGAACATCAGCGGAATGTGAATGAGGCTCAGGCGCGTGGCGCTTACTGATCGGCGCGCCGCGGTTCTCGGCTCCCCAGTCGCGCATTCCCTGTCGCCGGTGCTGCACTGCGCCGCGTATTCCGCGCTCGGGCTCACCGGTTGGACCTATCAGCGGATCGAGTGTGACGGCGACGGCCTGGTGCGGTTGGTCGGCTCGCTCGGAGCGGAGTGGGCCGGGCTGTCGGTGACGATGCCAGGCAAGCGCGCGGCGTTGCAGCTCGCGGCTGAGGCAACAGACCGAGCGCGGCTTGTCGGCGTGGCGAACACGCTGGCACCGCTGGGTTGTGGACGCTGGCGGGCCGACTGCACGGACATTGACGGCATCTCGGGTGCGCTGCGCGCGGCCGCGCGCTTCCGAGCGGGTGGGCACGGGGTGGTAGTCGGCGCAGGCGGTACCGCCGCCGCGGCGGTGGTGGCTTTGGCTGCGCTGGGTTTGGCGACGGTAAGCGTTGTGGTGCGCGACCCGAGCAAGGCGGAGGCCACTGTGGCCGCGGGGCGCCGAGCCGGTGTCGCGGTTCGGGTGCTGCGCTGGCAAGAAGTCCATTTCGGACAGTTGGCGAGCGAGGCGGATGTGCTGGTGAACACTGTTCCTCCGGGCGCGGTAGCCGTGGTGGCCGACGCGTTGGCCGCTGCTGGGTCGGTGCTTGACGTCATCTACCATCCGTGGCCGACCCCGTTGGCGGAAGCCGTGCTGCGGCAAGGGAAACCCGTAGCCACCGGGCTGGACATGCTGCTGCACCAGGCTTTCGGTCAGGTCGAACAGTTCACAGGCAAGCCGGCACCGCGCGAGGCCATGCGCGAGGCGCTCCGCCACGCCACCGGCAACCTGCTGGAACTCCCCCTCGCCGACCCGTGAGTACTTTCGACGGCTATAACGTACGAAAGTACTCACGGGTCGTCTGGTCAGGCGTCGAGGTCGGTGGCGACGATCTGTGCCAGTTCGTCAAGGGTTTCTTCGGCGCCGTCGCCTTCGGCGGTGAGTATTACGGTGTCGCCATGGGCTGCGCCCAGCGTCATCAGGTTGAGCATGCTGCCTGCCGCGACCGGGGTGCCGCCTTCCTTGGCGATGGTCACTGGGACCGTGGCCGTAGCCGCGGCCTTCGCGAGCACCGCCGCGGGGCGCGCGTGCAGTCCCACCTTGCTGGCAACCACGACCTTGCGTACCGGCATTCCGGCGTTCCCTCCTCTGCTGCCCCCGCGCCGTCGCGGACGATGTGAGGCCACGCTACAAGGACGTGCGAGTGGTCCATTGGCGCGGCTGATTTCTTGCCTGTCGACCTGGGCAGGCAGGACGGTAGGGGCATGGATGTCGCGATGCTCTGCCTTGCCGCGGGATGCGGCTGGCTGGCCGGATACGGGATGCGGCGAATGCTGCGGTGGCTGCTGCCGACCGTGCGGGTGAGCGGCCCGTGGTGCGAGGCGATCACGGCCACGTTATGGGTAATCGCGGTGGCGCGTGCCTTCGGCGATTGGCTGCCGTGGTGGTGGCTGCCGGTGCCGCTCGCACTCGGTTGGTGCGGCGTCGCGCTCGCGGTGGCCGACCTGCGAGCCCTTCGGCTGCCGGATGTGCTGACGGTGGCTGCGTACCCGGTGTTCGCCGCGCTGATCGCGGTGGCGGCGTACTGCGGCGACGTGGACGGCCTCGCGCTGCGGGCGTTGCTCGGGACGGTGGTTTTCGGCGGCGCACACCTGCTGGTCCGGTTGGCGGTCCCGTCGGGGCTGGGAGCCGGTGACGTGAAGCTGGCGGGCAGCCTCGGCGCGGTGCTCGGCGCGGTGGGCTGGCCGGCGATCGCGGTGGCCGCGGTGCTCGCGGCGGTGATCACCGTGCTGCTGGCGAGTGCGGCACGGCTGGCCCGTCGCGCCGCGTGGCGCGGAGGGATCCCGCACGGGCCGGGGCTGCTGGCGGCTGCCTGGCTGGTCGCGGCCTTCCCCGGTGCGACCTTGGTAGGGGCATCGTGACAGGATTCTCCCGTGCTGCGCTGGATTACCGCTGGGGAATCACATGGTCCTGCCCTTGTCGCCGTGCTGGAAGGCATGGTCGCAGGGGTGGAGATCACCACCTCCGATGTCGCCGCCGCCCTCGCACGCCGCCGCCTCGGCTATGGCCGGGGCGCGAGGATGAAGTTCGAGGCCGACGAGCTGGAGTTTCTCGGTGGCGTGAGGCACGGACGCACGCTGGGTGGCCCGGTGGCCGTTCGGATCGGCAACACTGAATGGCCAAAGTGGGACAGGGTGATGTCGGCCGATCCGGTACCGGAGGAGGAACTCGCCGGGCTGGGGCGCAACGCCGCGCTGACGAGACCGCGGCCAGGTCACGCCGACCTGGCAGGCATGCTGAAGTACGGCTTCGACGACGCCCGTCCTGTGCTGGAGCGCGCCAGCGCGAGGGAGACCGCGGCCCGCACCGCGCTTGGCGCCGTGGCGAGGGCCTTCCTACGGCAGGTTCTCGATGCCGAGGTGCTCAGCCACGTCGTGGCGTTGGGTTCGGTGCGCGCGGTGAGCACGGAGCTGCCTGGGCCCGGTGACCTTGAGCTGATCGATTCCAGCCCGGTGCGGGCCTTCGACGCTGAGGACAGCGAGGCGATGGTCGCCGAGGTCGATGCCGCCCGCACCGAGGGTGACACGCTCGGCGGCATCGTCGAGGTGCTGGTGCACGGGCTGCCGCCGGGCCTGGGTTCCCACGTGCACTGGGACCGCAGGCTCGATTCCCGACTGGCGGGTGGGCTGATGGGCATACAGGCGATCAAGGGTGTCGAGGTCGGTGACGGTTTCGACGTGGCTGTTGGCAGGGGCAGCGCGGCGCACGACGAGATCGAACCCGGCAGCGGTGAGACCGGCGTCAGCCGCCGCTCCAACCGCGCTGGTGGCCTGGAGGGCGGCATCACCAACGGTGAGGTGCTGCGGGTGAAGGCCGCGATGAAACCGATCTCCACGGTGCCCCGCGCGCTGGCGACGGTGGATGTGGCGACCGGCGAGCCCGCGGTGGCGATCAACCAGCGTTCCGACGTCTGCGCCGTGCCAGCCGCGGGCGTTGTCGCCGAGGCGATGGTGGCGTTGATAGTTGCCGATGCGGTGCTGGAGAAGTTCGGCGGGGATTCGCTCGCCGAGACTTCCCGCAACCTGGCGGCATACCGGGACGGTTTGCGGCGGCGGTGGGCGGCACGCGATGCCTGAGGCGTTCCGGCCGAGGCTGGTGGTTGTCGGCCCGCCAGGAGCGGGGAAAACCACCACAGGTAAGGAGCTTGCCAAGCTGCTCGGCGTGGCGTTTCGCGATGTCGATCACGATATCGAGCTCGCGGCAGGCAA
>JBOHEL010000349.1:0-5558 GCA_050700995.1 Sciscionella sp.
CTCAACTTCGCCCCGGTGGTGCTGCTGGTTCCCGACGATGTCGAGGTACGCAGAGTGGACCTCGCGGTGGAGCTGCAGATCCTGTCGTTTCACCAGGCCCGCCGTTTAGCGGCGACGAGGCACTGCCAGCAGTCGTGAACGTCCTAGCAAGGCTGCCCGCATCAGCCTTGTGGTCTGGCTCAATGAGGTCGGAGGGCTCGACAGCATCATGCCATCCTGATGCACTTCAACGAAGTGCGTACGAGTTCGCGCCCTCGGTTAATCTAATCGCCGGGGCCCGTTCCGGCCGGTTGAGCTACCGAAACGCCCCGGACGATCTGGCTGAAGTGTCGGTCGCAGACCTCGAAAGCGTGTGACTTTCGCGCAACCTCGTCCTCGTCCTGATAGGCACGAGGATTCGATCGGGCGCCCTTTGGCCTCCTAAATGCCGGGAGGTCACGAGGTCACAGGTTCAACCCAGTCTCGTCCGGCAGAGCCTTCCAAGAGGCCCGCGCATGATCATCGTCAGCGAGCCGTCAGCGAAAGCGGCACGACGAGTTAGCACCCGCCGGGTCACGCGAGCACGTAGCCGCAGCTCAGTGGCACCGAGAGATACTCCCGGGTAACCAGACGCGCGGCCAATCCGCGTTCACACAGAAGTGCTCACAGAGACCTCCGTTCCCCTCTCTCGTCTCCGGAATACGCGCCGGATCGTTTACTGGTCGGTAGCTGGATCGTTCATGAGAACTCGTGGCTGTTGTTATCAATCGATGAGCATGGACTCGGTGACGAGGGGCTGGGGAACAGCGAGTACCAGTCGACCAGGCTTCTGTCACTTCCAGACTACGGTACCTTATGACTCTGACTTGTCATCGCCGGCGAGAAATTTACGAATTTCCCGCACGCGTTCCGTAGCAACCTCGATTTGCTCACGCGCTCCACCAGCCATCAACTCTTGCAGCTCACCCTCGTTCTTGCTTAAGCGCAAATCGGCATCCAGTCCCCTCACTTCCAACACAAGCTCGTCCAATCTTTTTGCCACGTCCTTCAAATATTTCTGACGCACCGCAGCGCTTACGCTGCTTGCCCGGACAAAGGTGTCCCAAGCCTGATCGTGCGCGGTCGTCAGTTCCTGTTGGAGCATTCCGCCTGCCCCGTATGCATCACTGTCTTGTATCGCCCGGATAGCCATGGCTACACGCCGAGCAGTGGAATCATCCAGGTCGAAAGAGCCGCTATAGCCATTCCAGCATGCATAACAATCCTTTCCCTCCATACTCTGTATCCACCGCTCGAAGAGTATTGTATCGTTGACCCGCCGACGTTTTACGATATACCGGAATGAAGAGGTTGCGCGGCCGTATAGCTGACGGGGATCAACTCCCGGCCTCCACAGTATCCAGGCCTGAAGGTGAGCTCCCACGGGAACTTCAAGTAGATGGTTTCGACGCGCAGTGGCTAACCGCTGCCGCTCTAACTCTTCTTGTAGCGCCTGCTTACGCTGATGCATCGTTTTCTGTCGCGCCTGTTTACGTTGACGCATCTTTTCTTGTATCACCCGTTTACGTTGGCCTATCTCGCCAAGCCATCGCTTAGTGCCCATTGCCTATGCCCATCCTGATCCACGACTCCTGCTGGGCGTACGCAAGACCCCGAGCACCGTCCACCACCCGCCCCATGTTCTCGCCACAGAAGCACTTCTAGAAGCACTGTGCCAACCCTCGGACCCAGCGCAGCCGCGTATCCACGTCGCAGCATCCGACAAGGTTAGCGCCCGCACCTGTTAACCGACAGGGTTTCCGCTGCCACCCTGCCAGGAAGGTCGTGCCAGGACGAAGCGACCAAGATCAGGCCGTGTCCAGGCTGCCAGACGTCAAGTCGCGTCAGGACACAACAGGACACAACGAGAACAAACCAGCAGCTCACGGCAGATCGGGCGCCCGATCACCGCAGGCCCGTCCGTCAAGCTACGAAAAGTCGAGCTTCTCACAATTGGCAATCTTTCCCAACCAGTTTGCATCCCGATCAACTTGACGATCATCACCACGACCAGCTGCGACCCTGCCGCTACCTCGTGGCCCGCGGGCCTCGGCTCTTGGCTCGACGCCACCCGCCGTACAATCAACGCCGCGTGTCAGGCCGGTGGTGAGGCACTGGTCCACGGCACGCGGCACAGGTGCGGCACAGACTGTCTGGAGCGAGGTAGCCAGCCCGAGCCGGACGGACCACCACTCGCCCGGCATGCTGGGCAAACGCACAAGCTAGGCCTTCGTAGCTCAGGGGATAGAGCATCGGTTTCCTAACCTTCTGCGCCACCTTCCGTTCTTGCTGTCCACTCCGTCCGCTGTGCTTTAAAGATCACCGTCGGCATAGCGTCCGCCAACGATTCAGCCGTCGCGTTCCAGCGCTATGTCCTATACGCGTCCACGCGTGGAGAAGTGGTGGCGCGCTGAGCTGGTTTCTGCTGGTCAGCACGCCACAACTATTCAGTTGAGTACCGCTCTCCGGAGGCGGGAGCGCAGGTTCGAATCCTGCCGGGGGCGCCGCGCTTGACCTGCGAATACGACTCCTTGTCAGCAATCTATGAGCGCTATTTGTCCGTTTCTGGAGGCTCGCCATGGAACGAACTGATTCCACGACACCCGCTTCCTCGAATACTTTGGCCCTGCCTCAGTCGCAGCCGCGTGCCTCCGCAGACAGCTGCTGCGCCGGGATGCCGGAAGAACCACAGGCCCAGGCCTGACGTACTCCATAGTCAGGCTTCACCCACAGGGGATTCGAGGCCCTGCAGCGACCGCTTCGGCGGGCGGTATTCATGCGCTCCTGAGCTGCACCGCAATCACAGGAACGATGCCGACTTCGCTGGGTGCTCTAGATGATGAGCTAGCCGAAGGTTGACCCGCACGTCGCGCCCTGTCGACGGCACGTGAAAAGTGACCCCCGCGCGGCACGTGGGTTCCGCCCGTATAACGGCCCACCATCTCAAACCTGTTGGATATGGGCTGGGCGCGGCGCGCACCTACTGCCGCCTTTGGGTGGTGGGGAACTTCCGGGCCGCCGTGTGTTCACCGGTCGGCAGGCCACGGTGGAGGTCTGCGGCGTAACCCGCGGTGCCGCAGGGTAGAGCTGGGCGCCTCACCCGTCGATCGAGTTCGTGATGAACGTGGGCACCGTCCGCTTGACCCGGTTGGGCCACGGACCAGTGGCACGCATGGCATGGAGTGCTCATATCCCGCAGATCCTGCCAGACATACGTAGGTCGCTGACAGTCAGGCACCTGCAGCAGGTCGGCTGCGGACGTGGCTCCGGACAAGACGAGCGCGCTGTCCAGGCCGCCGCGAACCGCTCCGGCGATGTCTGTGTCGAGGCGGTCGCCGATCACGAGGGCGCGCCGCGCTTCGGTGCGGCGGATCGCCTCCTCGAACAGCCCAGGCTCCTGTTTGCCGATCACTCTTGGCTGCCGACCTGTTGCGGCCGCGACCGCGGCCACCAATGTGCCATTTCTCGGCGCGAGTCTGCGTTCCTTCGGCACCGTGATGTCGGTGTTGGTGGTCGCCCACGGTATGCCCCCAGCAAGCGCGTACGCGCCTTCCGCCAGCTGGTTCCAGTCCACATTCGGCGCCCAACCCTGGAACACCGCGCGCGGATTCTCATCGGCGGACCTGACCGGGCGCAGCCCCGCGTCATACAGCGCAGTCTCCAGCGAGCGGCCCCGACAACGAGGACCGGATCTCCCTCGGACAGCTCGCCGGCCAGCGCCCGCGCCGCGGCCTCGGCCGAGGTCACAACCGCCGAGCCGGTCGCCGACACGCCCAGCGATCGGAGAAGCCCGGCGACCTCGTCGGGTGTGCGGACGGCATTGTTCGTGACGAAGGAATACGTCTTCGTCAGTCGCCGCAGTCTCCAGGCTCTCGACGGCATGGGGAATCGCGCTTGCGCCGCGGTACACAACACCGTCGAGGTCGAAGAGAAACGCGTCGTACCAGTCCGCTACCGATACGGCCGGTCCGCTTCGCCTCACGTGCACCAATCTCACTGATCCGATGTCGTCACGGTCAGCGCGGCCGGGCGGCGGCGGAGCCGGGCATGGCAGATTATCAGTGCCGAGCACACCAGGAGGGGCACGAGGACTAGCGTGTTTAGTCCCGTCCAACCGAGTGCGGTGAGTAGCGCACCGGCCGACAAGGCACCGACGGCCGAACCGCTCATGGTCAACAACTCTGCGCCTGCCTGCACACGCGTGCGCTCGCGCGCGGCGTAGGAACCTGCAATGAACGTCGTCCCCGACACGTACATGAAGTTCCAGCCAACGCCGACGAACAACAATGCCACCATGAACTGAGCCTGGGTGCTTCCAGACATGTCGATGACCGCCCCGGCGGCCGACATCACGATTCCCGCACACAACACAACAGTCCCGCCCAGCCTACCGATGATCCAGCCGGAGACCAGCGCAGGAGCGAACATGCCGACCATGTGCCACTGCACGATGAACGCGCCTTGAGTGATCGTGTGATGATGGCTGACTGCAGCTATGGGGGCGGCCGTCATGAGCACCATCATGACGAAATACCCCAGTGCCGTGCCACCGACACCGACCAGGAAGATCGATCTCCGTGCGATGTCGACGAACCGCAACTGCGACACGTCAGGCAGCTCGTCGCTATCCAGCTGCAGCTGACCGGCCCGCGAACCGCCCCGCCACAACAGCAGAGTGAGTCCCGACCCGACCGCCAAGGCGCTGACCAGCACGTACGACCCGACGAATTCCGTCAAAAACATGTCCTTGGCCGCGGTGGCCAGAAACGGTCCGGCCACGGCGGCGAGAACCCCTCCGGCCAGTACGGTGGATATAGCGCGGCCGCGCTGGTCGGCCGCAACGTCATCTGCGGCGGCGTAACGGTAGTAGTTCGCAAACGCCTGGTAGACCCCAACGGCTAGGGTGCCCGCAGCGAACAGGAAGAACATGCCGAAATAGATGGCCACAGCGGAGAGCGCACCACCGACTGTTGCCGCGCTCGCGCCGAGCATAAAGGCCGTCCGATAACCCCACTTCTTCACGCACAACGACGCTGGGGCACTCATCACTGCGGCGCCCAAGGTGATCGCCGCGAACGGCACGGTCGCCAACACTGGTGTCGGGGCGAGCCGGTATCCGACCAATCCGGTCAGGGTCAGGTCCACACTCATGCCGCACTGGAAAAGCGACTGGGCCGCCATCAGCGGCACAATGCGGCCGACCCGAAAGCATTTCGTCTGCCCAGACGTGTCAGCGCTATTCGTCAGACCCACGACCATTCCCTAATGAACTATTAGGATTTGTACTACGGATAGGTGGACAACAACCACAACGAGACACGCTCGACCAGGTCGGATTCGTCTCCCTTAGGACGTTCCCCTGAGCATTCCCGATATCTGACCACCTGCTGGATCATGAGATTCGCAGACGCCGCGCGGCCGACTGGGAAGCCAGCACCCGATTGTCCTGCCTGGCCGCGGCGCGCGCCTTCACCCGGCTCACCACCTCCTGCGCGGCCAGTTCCGGCCGACCCACCGCGTACGGTGGAGCCGGATCGTAT
>JBOHEL010000350.1:0-5529 GCA_050700995.1 Sciscionella sp.
GCTGGCGTCGGAGGCCTACCGGCTGCGTGCCAGCCGCGCTGAGGTCCCCGGCGAGCTTGCCGACCGGGTAGCCGCCGCCGACGAGCGGGTTCTCGCGCCGATCCGTGCGATGCTCGGGCTGGACCGCATCGTCTCCGCGAGTAGCGGGGCGGCGCCGATACCGCTGGAGGTATTGGAGTTCCTGGTCGGTATCGGTGTGGAGATCCTCGAAGTGTGGGGGATGAGCGAGACCACCGGTGTCGCCACCACCAACACCAAGACGGATTTCCGGATCGGCACGGTCGGCAAGCCGCTGGCGGGCGTGGACGTCACGCTCGCCGCCGACGGTGAGATTTTCGTACGGGGCCCGATGGTCTTCCTCGGGTACCTCCGTGACGACGGCTCTATAGCGCCCGCCACGGACGCGGATGGCTGGCTCGCGACCGGTGACATCGGCACGATCGACGAGGACGGTTTCCTTACCATTACCGACCGCAAGAAAGAATTGATCATTACCTCAAGCGGGAAGAACGTGCCGCCGACCAAGCTGGAGAACCTGCTCAAATCCCATCCGTTGATCGGCAATGCCGCGGTGATCGGGGACAGGAGGCCATACCTGACGGCGTTGCTCGTGCCGGACGAGGACACCTTGCCCGGCTGGGCAAAACGCCACGGGATCACCGCTGACGGCATGGCCGAGCTGGTGTGCAGGCCTGAGGTGATCGAGGAGCTGGCACGCGCGGTGCGGGCGGCGAACGCGCAACTGGCCCGCGCCGAGCAGATCAAGCGCTATCACATCGTGGCGGGATCGTGGACGCCCGACGGTGGCGAGGTGACGCCTACCCTGAAGTTGCGCAGGCGGATCATTTCCGACCGCTACCGCGAGATCATCGATTCGCTGTATGCCGCCGAGTAATAGCGGAACCTGATAGTCCACAATGGACTGAGGTGCGACATGACATTGATGTGGGCAACGCCATGTCCATGGTCGCCGAGATAGTCGCAGGTCAGCGCCCTATGGCTGGTAATGCGGCGCGGACCACACCCGCTGAGGTTGCGAACTCTCCATAAACGCGATCAGATTGTTTCGGAGGGTGACAACGGGGTCCTGCAGGCATCCTGTCGATGCGGCTGCCCGCGGGACAAGATCGGGAAAGGAATTGGGAGACGATGAGGCGCGCCGTCGGATCGCGGCTATCCATCAGGCATGCGCGGGTATTCGCTTGGTGGCGCGCCCGCAGGCAGGGGAACCCCTTGATGCGGCGGCTCGTGCCGTGCGAACGGGCCGCGGTCGCCGCCGTCGCACTGCTTGGCTGCGCACTCGTAGCGGGCGCTGTCGCGGCCGTGATGCTGGCGTCGGTTTCGGCACGTGGCCTGGTCGCGCACCAGGGCGGTGACCGTTATCAGGTCACGGCACACGTCGTGGGCTCCCAGGTGGCCGACCCGCAGCTGGCGGTCGGCGTCCCGGGCGCGGTGCCGTACTCGGAGCGACTCGCGTGGACCTGGCACGGCACCCGGCATGTCGGCAGGGAGATGGTGACGGTCGCCAGTACTCGCAGCGCCACGAAGCAGGTCTGGGTCGACGGTTCGGGGGATAAGGCCACGCCGCCGATGCTTCGAAGCGATATCGCGACGATATCGGGACTGGTCGGTGTCGGTGCTGGCCTGCTGGCGCTCACCGCGCTGGGGATCGCAATAGCGGTGCTGCGTGGGTGGTTGCTCCGCAGGCGGCTGCATGACTGGCAGGGGGAGTGGGAGCGGATCGCTCCGCTGTGGACCGGGTACTCCGGCCGGTATTAGTTTCCCGCGTTCGTGGTGCTCTCCGCGATCCGGCCGGCGGGGCGCGCCGGCGTGGCAGTGGCATGTGCGCTGGAGCGCCGCGCGGTGCCGTTATCGTGATTGCGACGCTCGGCGCGGTTGGCTAGTTCGCTGTCGACATCGTCCTTCGCCCTGGCCCACGCACGCGCGGACGCCTCGGCGAAATACTTGTCAGGGTCACGGAGGATGGCCTTGATCTGCTCGTCACCGCGACGGAAATTGAGCTGGACCATCATCGCCTCCGCATTGCGTGCCTCACCATCCAGTGAAACAAGCTTTCGTTCCGGGGTCAACGTTCCACGCGCCTCAGTCCATCCGATATGGACAGTCTGTTATGGCGCGTCACTGCTGGTCAGCGTCGTGACGTCAGGCGGCTGAGAACTCACAGGCTGAGCGCGACGGCCAGCATATCGGTGAGCAACTTCACCAGAGTGACGTCGACCCGCGCCAGCTCCCCAGGGTGAAGTGCGTCCAGTGTCAGCAGGCCAGCGGCTGCCTCGGGTGTCGCGACGGGGCCGGCGAGCATCGTGCGGTAGTCGTGCTCACTGTCCCACCAGCACGGTGGCGGAGTCTCGTTGAGGTCATCCAGGTAGGTCCACTCGACCCCGTTCGCGATGGCCAGCGCGGCGTTGCCTTGCCTGCTACCGCAGGCGAAGGACGTATTCGGAGCGCCTGCCCGCCCGGCGAACCGTTCCGGATGCAGTTGACCGCCGTGTCCAGGGTCGAGCGCGAAGAAGCACACTCTGACGCGTTCGGTGCCCGCCAAGGCCGCGATGGTGGTGACGGCCAGCTGGATGGCTTCCCCTCGCAGTTGTGCCTTCTCCCTACTTCTGGCGCTGCTCAGCCGCTTCAGCAGGTAGACGAACGGGTCAAGCGCGTCTTCCAGCGCCACTTGCATCCTCGCCCGGGCAGCGCGCGCCGTCTCGACCGCGTCGGCCCGCGCCTGACTCGCCCGGTGTTGCTGCAGCAGGGGCACGCCGACCGCGACCGCGGTGAACACCGCGCCGAGCACGATCAACGCGATACGCAGCGTGCCGTGGCTGCCGCCCGCCAGCGTCCCGGAGACCCAGGCGCCCGTCGACATGATCACCGCGAGTGGCACCAGCCACCGCCACTGGCGGGCCAGCGCCGCGCCGAGCTCGGCACGGCTCAGACCTTCGCCGCCGTCAGACGAGGTCGCATCACTCACCGCAGTGTCGGTGTTATGCTGCGTCACCATATGTCCAGGATGACCCCATTGGACCGATTGCTGGGGAAGACACACCCACTTGGCGCACAGCCGTGATGTGTTCGCAAGCTGTCATCCGCCCCGTAAGCACAGGTCACCTCCACCCGCCGGTACCGAAAACTACCCACGGGCAGTGACATCCCGTGTCGCACACCTCGTCATCAGATCAGCAGGTGAGCGGGCCAGTACACCAGGGCCGCGACGAGGGCGGCTGCGGGCAGCGTGAGGAACCAGCCGATGACGATGCTGCGAGCGACTCCCCACCGCACTGCTGAGACCCGCTCCGTCGCGCCGACCCCCATCACCGCCGAGGTGATCACGTGTGTCGTGGAGATCGGTGCCGCGTAGACGAACGCCGTCAGGTACAGCACGAGCGAACTGCTCGCCTCGGCTACGAAGCCGTGCGGCGGGGTCAGCGGAAAGATCCGCCTGCCAAGGGTCCGCATGATGCGCAGCCCACCGGAGTATGTGCCAGCTGCCATCGCCGCGGCGCAGACGAGGGTGACCCACAGTGGCACCAGGTAGTTGTGCCTGCGGCCCGCCACCACGAGCGCGAGCACGATGATGCCCATGCTCTTCTGCGCGTCCTGCAGGCCGTGCCCGAGCGCGAGGCTCGCGGCGGAGAGTATCTGCGCCCGCCGGAAGCCGTGCCCAACGCGCCGCGGCCTGGAATTCCGGAACAACCACATCACGCCGACCATCACCAGATAGCCGAGCCCGAGGCCGACCACCGGTGAGATGATCATAGGGATGATCACCTTCCAAACCACGCCACCCCAGTGCACCACCGTCGCGGCGGCGAGTGCGGCCCCTACCATGCCGCCGATCAGCGCGTGGGAGGAGGACGACGGTAACCCGAAATACCACGTGATCAGATTCCACACCACGGAGCCGACGATGGCGGAGAACAGCACCGACATGCCCGCATTGCCCGCAGGCGGATCGATGATCCCCTCCGCGATCGTGGCTGCGACACCAGTCGAGAGCAGCGCGCCTGCCAGGTTCATCACTGCGCCGAGCGCCAGTGCGCTGCGCAGGGTGAGAGCCCTGGTGGAGACCGCACTGGCGACGGCGTTGGCGGCGTCGTGGAATCCGTTGGTGTAGTTGAAGAACAGCGCTACTGCGATAACCAGCACCAGGATCGCTGTCGGCACGGCTAGGACTCCTTGACCGCGAGCGTGTGCACCACGTCGGCGACGTGCTCGAAGCTGTCCGCCGCCGCCTCCAACTGCTCGACGATGTCCTTCACCTTCATCACCGTGAGCGTGTCGAACTCGCCGCTGAACAGCAGCGACAGCAGCTTGCGGTATACCCGGTCGGCCTGGTTCTCCAGGTCGTTGATCTCGATCCAGTAGGGCACCAGATCGCGCAGGCCACGCAGCCGTGGCATGGCCTTCGCGGTCAGTTCGGCGGCCTGGCCGAGCAACTGGATCTGCTCGGTGACCCCAGGGGGGAACTCATGGACGTCATAGAGCACCGCGAGGTCGACCGCTGCTTCCATGAAGTCCATGACGTCGTCGATATTTACCGCGAGACGGTAGATGTCCTCCCGGTCGAACGGGGTGACGAAGGAACGGTCGAGCTCTTCGATGATCGCGTGGGTCGCCTCGTCACCCGCGTGCTCGGCAGCTCGCATCTTCCCTGCCAACTGTTCCCGCTCGCAGGCAGGAGCCTGCCGGAACTCACTGAGAATGGCGGCGCCCTCGACCAGGTTCACCGCGGCCGCCGTCAACAGGTCGTAGAAGCGGGCATTCTGTGGGGTCAGGCGTAGTCGCATCGACGCTCCTGGACACGGTTGGTTCCTCGGCGGCCGGTTCTCGGCGCGCATTCGCACCAGACGGTAGCCACGGGTCGGCGCACCCGCTGGCTCGGTACCCGTGATGTACCGCACCAGTGCGGCGAGCTAATCACGCCCTCGGCGGCCAGAGACTACCCAACCAAAGGTCGACAACGATGTGGACCCGCAATCTTGGTCGGCTGTGTTCCCTGGAAGGCCGGTTCACGGCGGTGGCGACGGGATGGGTGTCGCGGTCAAGATCGCGGTGCAGGCCCCGGCGAGTATCAGCGCGGCGACCAGGCAAAACGCCGCCGGGTAGCCACCAAGCTGGTTGGCGATCAGTGCGGTGCCCGCCGGGCCGAGAGCCATCGCGGCGGTGGCGGGCGCGATGGCGATGCCGTTGAGGATGGCGTAATGACGGGTTCCCCAGCGGTCGCTGACCGCGGTAGCTTGCAGCAGCGTGTAGGTACCTCTGGCAGCGCCAGCGCAGACTGCCACCACGATCACGGCCGCGATAGGCCCCGGCAGCAGTCCGAGGACGGCGATAGTGATCGCGCCGATGGTCAGCACTGCGACCGTGCGGGTGCGGGCGCTGGTACGGCGGGTCAAGGTCGGGTAGCCCAGCCGGCCCAGGACCTGCCCGGCACCGATGAGGCCGAGGGCGATCGCGGCCAGGGTGTTGCTGATACCGCGGCCGGTGAGCAGCGGCACCAGGTTCACGGTGGCG
>JBOHEL010000351.1:0-5509 GCA_050700995.1 Sciscionella sp.
CTTCGGCATGCGGGTGCGCCTGCGTATGACCGGCGACCTGCGCCAGCTGCCCGCGGGGATCGGGCTCGGCGTGTACCGGATCGTGCAGGAAGCACTGACCAACACCTTCAAACATGCCGGTGCCGGTGCCGCCGCCGATGTCGCCGTGAACCGCGACGGCGACACCGTCACCGTGGAGATCTGCGACAACGGCGCGCTGGCGCCCGCAAGGCTGGCCGGTGTCACCGGCGGCAACGGCCTGATCGGGATGCGGGAACGAGCCTCGATGTTCGGCGGCACGGTCTGCGCGGGACCGCGCCAGGAAGGTGGCTGGCGGGTGTATGCGGAGCTGCCGCTACCGTCTGAAACGTGATCAGGATCCTGTTGGTTGACGATCAAGAGCTGATGCGGATGGGCTTCCGGATGGTGCTCAGTGCTCAGGACGATCTCGCTGTCGTCGGGGAGGCCGGTGACGGCGCGGAGGCGGTACGGCTCGCCGCCGAACTACGACCCGACGTGGTGCTGATGGATGTGCGGATGCCCGTGATGGATGGGGTGGAGGCTACCCGGCTGATCACCGAACAGGCCACCTCGAAGGTGCTGGTGATGACGACCTTCGATCTCGACGAATACGTGCTCTCGGCGTTGCGGGGTGGTGCGAGCGGCTTCCTGCTCAAGGACACCCAGCCCGACACCCTGGTTTCCGCATTGCGCGCCGTTGCCAGCGGGGACGCCGTGGTTTCGCCGAGCGTCACCAGGCGACTGCTCGACCGATTCCTCGGACCCGAGTCCGGTGAGTTGGCCGACGCCTCGGTGCTCGACGTGCTCACCGGCCGCGAGCGGGAGGTACTGGGGTTGATCGCCAGGGGCCTGTCCAACATCGAGATCGCAGGCAAGCTCTTTCTCTCGGAGGCCACCGTGAAAACGCACGTCGGCCGCATTCTGTCCAAGCTTGATCTCCGAGACCGGGTGCAAGTGGTGGTGCTCGCCTACGAGACCGGTCTCGTCACTCCAGGCGAAAGCTGATCGCCCTCCGGGGTCGCGTTTCGGCGCCGAAACGTAGGCACGGAGGGTTAGTCACCACTGTTTGTGAAAGTCTGTTCACGAACGTCTCGGTTACACTCGGTGTTGTGAGGACACCGCCGAAGCTCATCGCACTCGACATCGACGGCACGCTGGTGAACGAGGCGGGCACCGTCTCGGATGCGGTGATGCGGGCGGTAAGCGCGGCGGCGCGACGAAGCCATATCGTGCTGGCGACAGGGCGCACCGCCATGGGTGTGGCGGCAGTGCTTGACCTGCTTGGCTTACCCGATCTCACCACCGTCTGCTCCAACGGGTCGGTGATCCGGTACCCGGGCGGCGAATTGACGGTACGGACAGCATTCGACCCGGCACCCGTTGTGGAATTGCTCAACGAAAAAGTGCCTGGAGCGGTATTCGCCGTCGAACATCCCGGTGTCGGGAATATGTATACGAGCTCGTTCACCCAGGATGAGCTGGCGGGAGACTTGCGGCAGGTCAGCCTGGCGGAACTGATCGCGGCGAAGGTCCCGAGGATGATAGCGAAATGGCCCGAAAGGACCTGGCAGGAGATTAACTTGGCGATGGCATCTGTCACGCTGCCAGGCACAGTCGCCACCATGGACTACGGCACCAACGCATGGCTGACCTGTGTTCCCACCGATACCTCGAAAGCCGCCGCGCTCGAGGAGTTGCGCGCTACCCTCGGAGTGTCCAATCGCGACACCGCCGCGATCGGCGACGGTACCAACGACGTTGAGATGCTGAGTTGGGCGGCGCGGGGCGTTGCGATGGGGCAAGCGCCAGACATAGTGAAAGCCGCCGCGGGAGCGGTTACCGCCGATATCGACTCCGACGGTGCCGCGCACGCCCTCCGGAAGTGGTTCGAGTGAACTTCAGGGTCAGCTCAGGGGGTTCACTGATTCACCCCCGGTGGCAGCCGGGGCAGAGTACGACCATTGGTTGATACGGAAGTCGACCACAGGGGGACGCGCCGATGGGTGCTCTGCCAGCAGACTAAGCGCACCACAACACGACGTGCGTGATCGACATGGCGAGCCGAATTCCCGACGGCCGACCGGGCGCGGGTGTTCCGCGAGATATGAGGAGAGACCATGATCGAGGCGGTAGGCCTCACCAAGCACTACGGGAAGACGGTGGCCGTCAACGACCTGTCGTTCGTCGTCCGGCCGGGTAAGGTGACCGGCTTCCTCGGACCGAATGGCGCAGGCAAGTCCACCACGATGCGCATGATCCTCGGGTTGGACGGTCCGACTGCGGGTCATGTGCTGATCGACGGCAAGCGCTACCGCCAGTTGCACCAACCATTGCGTTCCGTCGGCGCGCTGTTGGAGGCGCGCTGGGTGCACCCCAACCGTTCCGCCCGCGCGCATCTGCGTTGGCTGGCCAAGTCCAACAAGCTGCCGAATCGCCGCGTTGACGAGGTGCTCGAACTGGTCGGATTGAGCAGCGTCGCAGGCAAGCGCGCGGGAAGTTTCTCGCTCGGCATGTCGCAGCGCCTCGGGATCGCCGCGGCGTTGCTCGGTGACCCTGGCATCTTGCTGTTCGACGAGCCGGTCAACGGGCTCGATCCAGAGGGAATCCTCTGGATCCGCCAGTTCATGCACCGGCTGGCCGACGAGGGCCGCACCGTACTGGTGTCGAGCCACCTGCTCTCGGAGATGGCGCTGACCGCACAGGACCTGATCGTCATCGGACGCGGCAAGCTGATCAGCCAGAGCACCACGGATGAGTTCATCGAGCGGGCAAGCGAGGCCACGGTGAAGGTCCGGACGCCGCAGCTCGGGCAGCTGCGCCAGGCGCTGCTCGACAAGGGTTTCACACTGCGTGACGAGAACGGCGCGCTGGTCATCTCGGGAGCCGGCAGTGAGGCTATCGGTGAGATCGCCGCGGCCTACGGCATCGTGCTGCACGAGCTCGCCCCGCAGCGCGGTTCGCTGGAAGCGGCGTTCATGCAGCTCACCGGGGACTCCGTCGAGTACTCGACGCACCCGGCAGTCGCCGAGGACCTTGCCGACATCGTCACTGCTGGGAAGTGAAGGACACCATGACTCTGCTTGCGGTAGAACGCATCAAACTGTTCACCACCCGCTCTCCGTGGTGGTGCATGCTCCTCACGGTAGCGCTCACGGTCGGCTTCGCGGTCCTGTTCGCTGTCAATGCCAACGTCCAGGCCCCGCCGGGCGTCGAGATGACGCAGATCGGCTACCAGTTCGGCCTTGTCGTGATCATGGTGATGGCCGCGCTCGCGGTCACCACGGAATATCGCACCGGAACGATCCGAGCCACGTTCCAAGCCATCCCGAACCGCGTCGCGGCGCTGCTGGCCAAGACGGTGGTGGTCGCTCTGGTGGCCGGTGTGGTCGGCGAAGTCACCGCGTGGGCGTCATGGGGTGTCGCGAAACTGATCAAACCAGAGCTGGTCTCCACGGTGACCACCGAGCAGCAGTGGCGCAACGTCGCGGGGGTCGGGTTGCTCTACCTGGTCGGCGCGGTGATCGCGGTCGCCGTCGGCATCCTGCTCCGCCACACCGCGGGCGCGGTGGCCGTGCTGCTGATCTACGTGCTGCTGGTGGAAAGCCTCGTCCAGCTCATTCCAAAGATCGGCGTCGACATCTACAAGTGGATGCCGTTCAACGTGGGAGGAAATTTCCTTACCGGCGGCCTTCCTGCCCGCAATGGCGGCCCTCCAGGGCTCAGTTCCACAAGCACGCTCGGGCCGTGGTGGTCGCTGCTCTACTTCGTGGGATTCGCCGTGGTGCTGCTGGTCGCGGCACTGGTCTCAGCGACCAAGCGGGACGCCTGACTCACCACGTACCCGCCGCGTAGGGGAGGTGGCGGCACCCGGGGAAGGCGAAAGGGTCCGGATCGCATCGGGGGCGATCCGGGCCTTTTCGTCACTGTGGTAACGAAACGGCTCCCCGTACCGGTATACCAGGTGGAGTGGCCTGAAGTAACGGGTGTGCGGAGGCAGGGCGTGGCGGTTCTCGACCCCAGTTCGACGACCAGAGTGCCTGCTCATTCCGGCATCCGCGTGCCACGGCCGCGCGCGCTACGGCTGGAACCGCTTGTCGAGCTCGAATGGGCACGCGCGGTTCAGCGCGACGACGAGCCCAGGACCGCGAAGTGCCCGTCCGACATCAGAAAAGCCTGGGTCCACCGTGCCGAGCAAGAACACGTCATCGCGCTGTTCCAGGCGGTCGCCAGTGTCAACCCGAGCACGGACGCACCGTGGTGGTTGCGTGCGCTCGCCCAGGGCACGCTCGCCTCGCGCGACGCCGGGTTCGCCGTGGAGGACGAGGTCGCCGCGATGCTCGCGGCACGTGCCGGCTGGGTCTACGTCGCGTGGACCGGCGCAGGCGAGGACGGCTATTGGGAATACCTCCCCTCCGAGGGCACGTCCGGCGCCCCGACAATCCCGACGACGGTGCTGCTCACCCATCGGCATCCTGGCTGGGTTGACGTCGTGCCTGCCCACACGGGTAACGCACCACCGGCATTCACCTTGCGCGGACCGTCGGGTTTGCTCGGCGCGCTGCCGGAGATCGAGCAGGAGCCGAGCAAGCCGAGCTGATCGCGGTCGGTACGGTTTGCCGCAGGAGTTGCCGCAGACCGGAGGGGAGCCCGTGACCGACACAGCTGGACAGCCACACCATCGCGGCGTGGTGAGCTTCGTCAACCGCGGCGGTCGGATGACGGTCGGTCAGCAGCGGGCGTGGGACAACCAGTGGTCCCGGCTCGGGCGCGAGGTTCCTGCCATGGGCTCCGAGCGGCTCGACCTGGCAGAATGGTTCGGCCGGGACGCGCCGATGCTGCTGGAGATCGGTTCCGGCATGGGAGAGACGACGGCCGCGCTGGCCGCCGCGGCTCCGGAGACCAACTATCTCGCGGTTGAGGTCTACCAGCCGGGGCTGGCCCAACTGATCATGCGCGCCGAAGCGCTCGGACTGCGCAACCTGCGGCTGCTGCGAGGCGACGCCGCGGTGCTACTTCGCGACCATGTCGAGCCTGGGTCACTTGCCGGGGCACGCATCTACTTCCCGGACCCGTGGCCCAAGAAGCGCCACCACAAGCGCCGGTTGATCCAACCGGATTTCGTCCGGCTGCTGGCTACCCGGCTGGCGCCAGGTGCGGTACTACATCTGGCGACCGACTGGGAGCACTATGCCGAGCAGATGTTGGCGGTGTGCTCGGCGGAACCGATGCTGCGCAACCAGCACGACGGCTGGGCACCACGACCGGAATGGCGGCCATCGACCAAGTTCGAGCAGCGCGCCGCTTGCGAGGGCAGGGTGTGCCACGATCTGATGTTCGAGCGCCACACATGAGCGGCGCATTCCGGTTGCGAGCACCCGCGGTGTTGCCATGCGACGACGACGTCTGCTCGGTGTTGCGCGACGCGGTGGTCGATGTCGACGCCGATGGGCGCATCGGCTACTGCGGCGCCGAATCCAGCGCGCCAGCAACCACGGCCGTAGTTCGTGAC
>JBOHEL010000352.1:0-5461 GCA_050700995.1 Sciscionella sp.
ATCGTTCGATGGATCGTGGTGTCGAAGCGCATCAGGTTCTCGGCCGCACTTTCCCCGCCTGCGATCGGTGCACGGCAACGTTGTGCCAAGTCCGCCAAATCGACGCGATCAGCAGCGGTCGAACGCTCCGCCGCCGCCGCCGCGGCCTGCCCCTCAATGGCACGCCTGACCTCGGCGATCAGTCCGTGATCAGTAATGTTGATCTCGGTGACGAAGGTGCCGCGTCGTGGGTAGATCGCGACCAACCCCTCCGACTGGAGCCGCTTGATGGCTTCCCGGATCGGAGTTCTCCCGGCACCGAGGGTCTGGCTGAGGTGTTCCTCGTGGATAGGTGAACCCGGTGGCAGTCGCAGCGTGACGATCTCCTCCCGCAGCGTCTCGTAGCAACGTTCGGCGAGGGTGCGCCGGTCCTCGAATCCCGATGAGGCTCCAGGCGAGGCATTGACGAGCGGCTCCATGGGCCATACTGTAGCGGATACAACTGATATATCAGTCGTCGACTCGCATCCGCCTAACTATCGGCCCAGGAAGGTAACCATGCTGCCAGCCCTTTCCCAGCCGCCGACCGCACCGTTCGACAGCGACCTCGCAACTGTCGACCCTGAGGTCGCGGCCGCGATCGCCGCCGAACTCCACCGCCAGCGCTCGACCCTGGAGATGATTGCCTCGGAGAACTTCGCGCCTACAGCGGTGCTAGCGGCGCAGGGGTCGGTGCTGACCAACAAGTACGCCGAGGGGTATCCGGGCAGGCGCTACTACGGCGGCTGCGAGTATGTGGACGTCATTGAGCGGCTGGCGATCGAGCGAGTGAAGGCACTGTTCGGCGCCCAGTTCGCGAACGTGCAGCCGCATTCCGGAGCGCAAGCCAACGCGGCGGCGATGTCGGCGGTACTGCAGCCGGGAGACACGATCCTCGGCCTCGACCTATCCCACGGCGGGCACCTCACGCATGGCATGCGGATCAACTTCTCCGGTCGGCTATACCACGTCGTCCCCTACCATGTGGATTCCGCCACCGGGCGCGTCGATATGGCCGAGGTTGCCGCGCTGGCCGCGGAGCACCGCCCGAAGCTGATCATCTCGGGCTGGTCGGCGTACCCGAGACACCTCGACTTCGCCGGGTTCCGGAAGATCTCGGACGATACGGGCGCCTCCTTGCTGGTGGACATGGCACACTTCGCCGGTCTGGTCGCCGCCGGCCTGCACCCGAACCCGTTGCCCTACGCCGACCTGGTGACCACAACCACCCACAAAACTCTCGGCGGGCCAAGGGGCGGCGTGGTGCTCACGAACGACCCGGCGCTGGCCAAGAAGGTGAACTCCGCTGTGTTCCCCGGCCAGCAGGGCGGCCCGCTGGAGCATGTGATCGCGGCGAAGGCGGTGGCATTCAAGGTCGCCACGAGCGCGGAATTCGCCGACCGCCAGCAGCGCACCCTCGACGGCGCAGGCATCCTCGCGGCACGACTGTCCGAACCGGACTGTTCGAGCGCGGGCGTCAAGGTACTGACGGGCGGCACCGACGTGCACCTGGTGCTGGTGGATCTAGTGAAGTCCGAATTGGACGGAAAGCAGGCTGAGGACCGGCTGCACGACGTCGGCATCACCGTGAACCGCAACGCCGTGCCGAACGATCCGCGGCCGCCGATGGTGACTTCCGGGCTCCGTATCGGCACTCCGGCGCTCGCCACCCGAGGGTTCGCGGCAGGGGACTTCGCCGAGGTCGCCGACATCATCGCCTGCGCGCTGCGACCGGGGTTCAGCACCGCCGCGCTGCGCAGGCGAGTCGATTCGCTGGTGGCCCGCTACCCGCTCTACCCCGGACAGGAGGCCTACTGATGGCGAGCCGTTTTGAGATCGTTGACGGAGTACCGGAACACCCGCGATCGCTGTGGCGCAACCCGGACCCGAAGCCGAGCTACGATGTGGTGATCGTCGGTGCGGGCGGGCACGGCCTGGCCACCGCGTACTACCTCGCCCGTAACCACGGCATCACCAACGTCGCGGTGCTCGAACGCGGCTGGCTCGCGGGCGGCAACATGGCCCGCAACACCACCATCATCCGGTCGAACTACCTTCTCGAGGAGAGCGCCGGGATCTACGAGCACGCGCTGAAGCTGTGGGAGGGGCTCGCCGACGACCTGGACTACCCGATCATGTTCAGCCAGCGCGGTGTGCTCAACCTCGCGCACAGCCTGCAGGATGTGCGCGACTCCGTGCGGCGGGTACGTGCCAACCAACTCAACGGCGTCGACGCCGAATGGTTGGACACCGATCAGGTGCGCGAGGTCTGTCCGATCGTCAACACCTCGCCCGACGTGCGCTACCCCGTGCTCGGCGCCACCTACCAGCCCCGAGCGGGTATCGCGAAGCACGACTACGTCGCGTGGGGGCTGGCCCGCGCCGCTGATCGGATGGGTGTCGACCTGATCCAAGGCTGCGAGGTCACCGGCATCGACGTGTCAGGCAACCGGATCGTGGGCGTGCGGACCAGCAGAGGGCCGATCCGCGCGGGAAAGGTGGCGTTGTCCGCGGCCGGGCATTCCTCGTTACTCGCGGACATGGTGGGCTTGCGGCTGCCGATCCAGAGCCATCCGCTGCAGGCGCTGGTGTCCGAGCTACTGGAACCGGTGCACCCCACGGTCGTGATGTCCAACGCGGTTCACGTCTACGTCAGCCAGGCACACAAGGGCGAGTTGGTCCTCGGCGCCGGTATCGACCCGTTCAACTCCTATGCCCAGCGCGGCGGGTTACGAATCATCGAGCAGCAGATGTCCGCGGCGCTGGAACTGTTCCCGGTCTTCGCTCGCGCACATGTGCTGCGCACGTGGGGTGGCATTGTGGACGTCACGCCGGACGCCTCGGCCATCCTCGGACTCACCCCGATCGACGACCTCTATATCAACTGTGGTTGGGGCACCGGTGGTTTCAAGGCAACTCCGGCAGTCGGCTGGTGCTATGCGCACACCATCGCGAACGGCGCGCCACACCCGCTGGCGGAGCCGTTCGCCCTCGACCGGTTCACCACCGGCGCACTCGTCGACGAGCACGGCGCGGCCGCCGTCGCCCACTGAGTTCTTCCGGAGGCAGTCATGATGTCGATCTGTTGCCCGTGGTGCGGGCCGAGGGACGCGACCGAATTCCACTACGGCGGGCAGGCTCACGTGCCCTATCCACGAGACCCTCAAGCACTCTCCGATGTGGACTGGGCACGGTACCTGTTCTTTCGTGAGAACCCCAAAGGCCCCTTCGCCGAGCGGTGGTGTCACACCGCATCCTGCCGTCGCTGGTTCAACGCGGTCCGCGACACCACCACTCACCAAATCCTCGCCACCTACCGCATCTCAGAGAGGCAGCCGGTGATCGCGCCATGAGCAACGAGTTCCGCCTTCCGGCAGGCGGCCGAATCGACCGGGACCGCCCGCTGGAGTTCCACTTCGACGGCACCCGTTACACCGGCTACGCGGGCGACACGCTCGCCTCGGCACTGCTGGCAGGCGACATCCACCGGGTGTCACGCGGCATCCGCTCGCAGCGCCCGCGCGGCATCCTCAGCGCCGGGGTCGAGGAGCCCAACGCGCTGGTACAGATGGAGTTCCCGTTCCCGGAGCCGATGCTGACCGCGACCACCGTGGAGCTGTTCGACGGGTTGCGCGCGCATAGCTTGGTCGGCAAGGGCGCGCTCGCCGATCGACCCGATCCGGCGCGCTACGACACGATGCACGCCCACACCGACGTACTGGTGGTCGGCGCTGGTCCAGCCGGGCTCATTGCGACCCTCACCGCGGCGCGCGCAGGGGCGCGCGTCATGCTGCTCGACGACCAGGCGGAACCCGGAGGCAGCCTGCTGGCGGAGACCGCGACAATCGATGGCCGCGAACCGATGATGTGGGTGCGTGACGCGCTCGTGGAACTGTCGGGCTACCCGGAAGTGACGGTGCTGAGCCGCACCACGGCGTTCGGGTACTACGACGACAACTACCTGGTCGCATGCGAGCGCCGTACCGATCATCTCGGCGCAAGCGCACCCGAACACATTTCCCGGCAACGGATCTGGCGACTACGGGCGCGCTACGTGGTGCTGGCGACGGGCGCCAACGAGCGGCACCTCGCCTTTGCGGGTAACGATCATCCGGGAACCATGCTGGCCGGTTCAGCCACGACGTACCTGCACCGGTACGGGGTGCTACCCGGCAGGCGAGCGGTGGTGTTCACCACCAACGACACCGCCTACCGCACGGCAATCGACTTGGCTGCCGCCGGAGTGGACGTACCCGCGCTGGCGGACGCCAGGCCGCGGCCGCCCGAGGACCTGGCGGCAGCTTGCGCCGCACACGGCATCGAGGTGCTCGGCGGCCACGTGGTCGCCAGCACCTCGGGCGAGGACAGGGTCAGCAATGCGCACGTGGCGCCGCTGCATGGCGAGACCCTCGGGCCGCGCAGGGGAATCGAGTGCGACACGCTGCTGGTCTCCGGTGGCTGGAATCCGGCGGTGCACCTGTACAGCCAGGCCGGCGGCAACCTGCGCTACGACCGGCGGCTCGCCGCGTTTGTGCCCGACACCGCGCGGCAGCGGGTGAGCGCCGCGGGCTCGGCACGCGGGGAGAGCACGCTGGCAGACTGCCTCGCCGATGGCATCCAAGCCGCAACCGAAGCCTTGCACGCCACCGGGTTCCGTGCCGCGCCGATCTCCCCACCGGTCACCGCGCTGCGCAGCGCGCAGCCGCAGGTAGCGCTGTGGCTTGTGCCGGATCCTGACAACGCCGGGTACCGCCACCACTACGTCGACCTGCAACGCGACGTCACCGCCGCGGAAATCGTGCGCGCCACCGCCACCGGAATGCGGTCGGTGGAACACATCAAGCGCTACACCACCGCGGGTACCGCCCACGACCAGGGCAAGACCTCCGGGGTGCTGGCTTCGGGCGTGATCGCGAGCGCGCTCGGCGTGGACATCGGAGAGCTCGGCACCACGACATTCCGCCCGCCCTACACTCCGGTCAGCTTCGCCGCTCTGGCAGGCCGGGACCGCGGCGCGCTGCACGACCCGATCCGGGTCACCGCGATGCACGATTGGCACGAGGCGGCCGGTGCGCCGTTCGAGAACGTCGGGCAGTGGAAGCGGCCCTGGTACTACCCTCGGCCCGGCGAGGACATCCACGCGGCGGTACACCGGGAATGCCTGGCTGCCCGCCGGTCGGTGGCGATGATGGACGTCTCCACCCTCGGCAAGATCGACGTCCAGGGACCCGACGCAGGAGAATTCCTGGATCTGGTCTACACCAACAAGATGAGCAGCCTGAAGGCCGGGCGGATCCGCTACGGTGTGATGTGCTCGGCCGACGGGATGGTGTTCGACGACGGCACCGTGATGCGGTTGGCCGAGGACCATTTCCTGCTCACCACGACAACGGGCAATGCCGCACCGGTGCTGGAGTGGCTGGAGGAATGGCTGCAGACCGAA
>JBOHEL010000353.1:0-5459 GCA_050700995.1 Sciscionella sp.
GGATCGAGGAAGATCTGTCTTCCTCGATCCCCGGCCCTTTCGTATCTGCGGTATCTCATGATAAATGCATTTTGCGTTTATCTGACCGATGCTGCTTCTCCGGCGAACGCTGAATAAACCCAGCAGAATTGCACTACACGATAGTGTTACTGGGTTGGCGCTGCGTTGAAGATATGGTCTAAACTATTGTTTGTCGGACGGTACGTGAATCCGGCGTTCCAACAAATCGACGCCTCTTTCGGTGATGCTCGGTAGGCCGTTACTGCGGCTACCGCCAGCCTTCGAACAGCGGGTGCTCGCTAGTTATCTAAGGAGTGCATTCTCGATGTTGAAGAAGATCCTTGCCGCAGCCCTCATCGCCGGTGGCCTGATCGCGGGCGGCTCGTCCGCATTCGCCTCCCCACTGACCAACGCCGTCCCCACCGATGTGCCAAACGTGGTCTCGCAGGTCAACGGTGTTGACGACGTGCCGTCCCTGAACCTGGACGCGCAGCGCTTCAACGAGGGCGGCGGCGCCCTCGGCTACGGTGCCGCGTCCCTGGTGAGCTCGGCCTACCTCGGCGTTGGTACCTCGGCGATCGACGCGGGCAAGTACATCGTTGACCCCGGTTCGCTGCATTTCGTTCCAGGGCACAAGTGAGCAGGCTTGTCCTTTGATACCTGGCTTGCTACTACGGGGGAATAGCAAACCGAACAGCTGGCACCCTCAGTTCGCTGAAATGCGGCACCGGGCGGTGCTGTGAATCTCGCATAGCGGAGTTTCAACCTCGCGAGGCTGGATCCGTCCTTCCACGTGGTTACGCGCGGCCACGCGGGAATACGGAGACAGGCTCGCAGGTCTCCTGACTTCGATTGATCGTCGACGTCATGGTGGAGTTTGAGTATCACCGGCCGATCACCGGTGGGCTCGCTCTGATATTCCGCGCGCTGCGGGAGACATCCGATCTGGGCCAGAAACGACGGTCTCTGGCCCAGATCGCGTCTCCGATGTCGGTGCCGATGCTCGGCTCGCTACGGTGTAGGCAGTCGAGGAGAGGTGGCAACCTGTGGCGGAACCGTCCACCGCGGACCTGCTGGTGCGTTGCTTGGAGAACGAGGACGTCGAGTACGTCTTCGGCATTCCTGGCGAGGAGAACATCAGGTTCGTCGATGCGTTGAGCGGGTCGCGCGTGAGGTACGTGCTGGTCCGGCATGAGCAGGCAGCGGCGTTCATGGCCGATATCTACGGCAGGCTGACAGGTAAGGCCGGAGTGTGCTCGGCCACGCTAGGTCCTGGCGCGATTAATCTCCAACTCGGCGTCGCCGACGCGACGACAAACAGCGCACCACTGGTGGCGATCTCCGCGCAGGTCGGTCTCAACCGGATCTACAAGGAGACTCACCAGACGGTGGATCTCGTGACGCTGTTCGACCCAATCACGAAATGGGCACAGCTCGTGCCCAGCCCAGACGCGGTGCCGGAGATGGTGCGCAAGGCATTCAAGCTCGCACAGACCGAGCGGCCAGGTGCGGTGTATCTGGCGGTTCCGGAAGACGTCGAAGCCGCTACGGTGACCGATGACTCCCTCCCGCTCCCCATCAACGTGGTGCGGCGTGCTGAGTCGTCGCCCAATCAGGTAGCGAGGGCGGCGGAAGTACTCGCCGCGGCGCGTTGCCCGATCGTGCTGGCGGGCCACGGGGCGACGAGGGCTGGAGCGTCACGCGCACTGGTCGAGTTCTCAGAGCGCCTCGGTGTCGGGGTGGCGACGACGTTCAACGGCAAGGGCGTGTTTCCCGACGACCATCCGAACGCGCTCGGGGCCTTCGGCTTTATGCGACACGACCTGGTGAACTTCGGCTTCGATGTCGCGGACGTGATCATCGCGGTCGGCTACGAGCTGCAGGAGTTCGACCCGGCGAAGATGAACCCGAACGGCGACAAGAAGATCCTGCACCTGCACCAGTTCCCTGCCGAGGTGGACGCGCATTACCACGTCGAGGTCGGTATGCACGGGGATATCGCCCACTCGCTACATGCGCTGGCCGAGAGTGTCTCCGCCAGATGGGAGCCGGGCGCGCTCGACCAGAAGATCCGGCTGCTGCTCGCCGAGGAGCTCGACCGCGGCAGGGAGGCCGAGGGTTATCCCCTGCTGCCACAGCGGGTGATCGCCGATGTCCGTGAGGCGATGGACAGGGCCGATATCGCGCTGTGCGACACAGGTGCGGTGAAGATGTGGATGGCTCGGATGTACCCCGCCTACCAGCCCAACACCTGCCTGTTCTCCAACGGCCTCTCCACCATGGGGTTTTCCTTGCCTGGGGCGATGGCAGCCAAGTTGGTGCACCCGGAACGGCGGGTGTTGGCGGTGACAGGGGACGGCGCGTTCCTGATGCACTGCCAGGAGTTGGAGACCGCGGTCAGGGAGGGCATCCCGATCGTGATCCTGATCTGGGAGGACAACTCCTACGGCCTGATCAAGTGGAAGATGGATCTGGAGCTTGGCAGACATTCGCACGTTGATTTCGGTAACCCGGACTTCGTCGCGCTCGCGGAGAGCTTCGGTGCGAAGGGTTATCGGATCGCCGCCGCCGCTGAGCTGCTCCCGACCCTGCGCGTCGCGCTGAACGACGACGCCGTCTCGGTGATCAGCTGCCCGGTCGACTACGCGGAGAACCTCCGGCTTACCGACCGCCTAGGCGACCTGACGGGCGCGCTGTGAACCTTCCGCCTGCCGACGAGCGGTATTTCGAGGACTACCGCGCCGGTACCAGTTATGAGTTCGGCAGCGTCACCGTCAGCGAGCGCGAGATCATCGAGTTCGCGCGGCAGTACGACGCGCAGCCCTTCCACGTCGACCCGGTAGCGGCGGTAGCCGGACCTTTCGGTGGGATCGTCGCCAGTGGCTGGCATACCTTGGGGTTGATGATGCGGTTGTTCGTCGAGCACTACCTTCCGGTCGCCGCCAGCCTCGGTAGCCCCGGTGTCGACGAGGTGCGATGGCTGCAGCCTGTGCGGCCTGGCGATTCGCTTCGGCTGCGCGTCACGGTGCTCGACGCCAGGCCCTCGACGTCGAAGCCGGATCGCGGGATCGTGCGCACCGGCGTGGAGATGTTCAACCAATCGGGCGAGCTGGTACTCACGCTGAGTGCCGTCAATCTGATCGCGCGCAGGCAGCAATGAGCGGCGCGGGACACTAGTGCGTCGGCCGCCCCGCACGGCGAGGAACTTGACGGTTGCCTGGCTCCACGAAGCGGACACCTCAGACCCGGTGTCACGTCGTCGAACGGAAATGGTCGTAGCTTCGCCTCAACCCGCATCCGGCACGCACGCACAATGCCGCCTACGGCACGTGCGACCGAGCATCCCGCGCGACGTCCATCACGAAGACTGCACAAGCGCAGTGCAAGTGCAGCCGTTCCTGAGAATGTGCATCGAACCTCGAGGTCTTACATGGCGCTTGTAGGGTCTCACCGCGCGTGTCATGTCGATCTTGCGTGACCTGGGCGTTCTTGGCTGTCTCACGGCCTTGTCACCCATGATCAGTCTCAAATCCGTGGCATTTCCTCGCGAGGGCGAGGGCGAGGGCAGCTTGCCCGAGTCGGCCGAGTACACCACGCTGAGCCCCGAGTACGAGGACTACCGGCGAGCCCAGATCGCGCACCGATGAGTTTCCCGCGCCGCGCTGGTCTATACGTGGGACACCCACGGACGGAAGGCTGGGCCATGCGGAAACTGATCTACGGCATGAACCTGACCCTGGACGGCTACATCGCCGCGGCCGGCGACGACATCGGCTGGAGCGGACCGCCGAGCGACGAGCTGTTCCAGTGGTGGCTCGACCAGGAGCTGGGCAACAGTATGTCGCTGTACGGGCGCAAGCTGTGGGAGACGATGAGCTCCTACTGGCCGACCGGCGACGCGCAGCCCAACGCGACCCCAGCGGAGATCGAGTTCGCACGCAACTGGCGGGACACGCCGAAGGTGGTGTTCTCCTCGACGCTCGACAAGGTCGACTGGAACACCCGCCTGGTCACCGGGGACGCGGTCGCCGAGATCACTCGGCTGAAGGCCGGGGACGGCGGCCCGATGGAGATCGGGGGTGCGACGCTCGCTGGGGCGGCCATGCGGGCTGGGCTGATCGACGAGTACGTGCTGGCCACATATCCAGTCCTGGTCGGCGGCGGCACGCCGTTCTTCACCGCTCTGGACAGCTGGGTGAACCTGAACCTGGTGGAGACGCGGACGTTTTCCGGCGGCGTGGTCCTGACCAGGTACGAGACGAGGCGCTGAGCAGCAGCACCCACGCGCTAGTCTCACGGTGATGTCGTATACGACATCGGTACGACACGGTCCGTGAGATTACGACATCAGCCGCGAGATCCCACAACAACTCGCTCGATTATCCTTGGGCTAGGTCGGCGAAGCGGCTGTAGTGCAACTGGTGGGCCACGGTGATCGTGGAGGTCGGCCCCGCGCGGTGCTTGGCGAGGATCAGGTCGGCCTCGCCCGCCCTCGGGTCGTCGCGCTCCCAGGCGTCCGGCCGGTTGATCAGCAGCACCACGTCGGCATCTTGTTCCAAAGATCCACTTTCGCGCAGATCGGCGAGCATCGGACGCTTATCGGTGCGCTGCTCGGGACCACGGTTGAGCTGGCTGATCGCGACCACCGGCACTTCGAGTTCCTTGGCGAGCAGCTTGAGCTGCCGGGAGAACTCCGAAACCTCTTGCTGCCTGGACTCCACGCGCTTGCCCGACGTCATCAGCTGCATGTAGTCGACGATGATGAGCCTCAGGTCGTTGCGCTGCTTGAGCCGCCGTGCCTTGGCGCGGATCTCCATCATCGTCATATTCGGCGAATCGTCGATGAACAGCGGGGCCTCGGAGATCTCACTCATCCGCCTGGCAAGCCTGGTCCAGTCATCGTCGGACATCCGGCCGCCGCGCATATCCTGCAGCCGGATCCGCGCCTCCGCCGACAGCATCCGCATCACGATCTCGGTGCGGCTCATCTCCAGCGAGAAGATCACGCTCGTCATGCTGTTCTTCACCGACGCCGACCTGGCGAAATCCAATCCCAGCGTCGATTTTCCTATGCCGGGCCGAGCCGCGACGATGATCATCTGACCGGGGTGAAGGCCGTTGGTCGCCTCGTCCAGATCCGCGAATCCGGTTGGCACGCCGAGCGAGATGCCGCCGCGGGACGCGATGGCATCGATCTCGTCCATCGTGGGCTGCAGCAGCTCTTCCAGCGCGATGTAGTCCTCGCTCATGCGCCGCTCGGTGACCTCGTAGATGGCCGCCTGAGCGCGGTCGACTACCTCGTCCACCTCGCTGCCTTCGCCGCCAGCGTAGCCGAGTTGCACGATGCGGGTGCCCGCCTCCACCAGCCGCCGCAGCACCGCCCGCTCCGCCACGATCTGCGCGTAGTAGCCCGCGTTGGCCGCCGTCGGTACGGTCGCGATCAGTGTGTGCAGGTAGGG
>JBOHEL010000354.1:0-5453 GCA_050700995.1 Sciscionella sp.
GCGTGGGCTATGCCGTCGGGTTGAAGAACATCTGCTTCTCAGAAGGCTTCGACGACTACTCAACAGCTCGCTTGCGGTTGCAGGCCATCGGGGGTGAGCCCGCGGTGTCGGTACACACGGCCGCCGCGGAAGTGGGCCAGGGGCTGGTGACCGTCGAGCAGCAGATCGTACGGACCGAGCTCGGCGTGCAGCGGGTGAGCATCCTGCCCGCCGACACCGGTGTCGGCAACGGTGGTTCGACGTCGGCGTCTCGCCAGACCTATGTCACCGGCGGCGCCGTCAAGGCTGCCTGCGAAGCGGTGAAGGAGCGGTTGTTCGGGCTGGCAGTGCGGAAGTTGGGCTGCACGAGGTACGGACTGACCCTGGCGGGCGGGAAGATCGCCTCCGAGAGCGAAGGTGTGCTCGCCGATGTGGTCGAGTTGCTCGGTGACGAGGTGATCGAGGAGACCGTCGAATGGCGGCACCGCCCGACCACGGCGATCGATCCGGACACCGGCCATGGCGACGCCCACGTGCAGTACGGTTTCGCCGCCCACCGCGCGGTGGTGGACGTCGATGTCGAGCTTGGCCTGGTGAAGGTGGTGGAGCTTGCCTGCGCGCAGGACGTAGGCAAGGCCATGAACCCGCAGGCCGTGCTCGGCCAGATCCACGGTGGCTCGACGCAAGGGCTAGGACTCGCGGTGATGGAGGAGATCCAGCTCGCCGCGGGCAAGATCCGCAACCCTTCCTTCACCGATTACTTGATACCGACGATTCTGGACACCCCGCCGATGCCGGTGGACGTGCTGGAACTGCCCGATCCGCACGCGCCGTACGGGCTGCGCGGGGTCGGCGAGCCACCCACGATTTCCTCCACCCCGGCGATCGTGGCGGCCATCAGGGCGGCAACAGGCGTAGCGCTGACTCGCGTGCCTGTGCGCCCGGAAGACATCATCGGAATGACAGAGCAGGGGAAATGACAGTGCGGCAGGAACTGAAAGCGCAGTGGTCCACCGCGCAGGGTAGCGCGGAGCGGACCTGGCTCGCGGAGTCGATCGAGCTGGCTACCGCGAATGTGGCGGCGGGCGGTGGACCCTTCGGCGCGGTGATCGTCATGGATGGTGCGGTGATCGCGACCGGAACCAACCAGGTGACGTCGAGTGTCGACCCGACAGCGCACGCCGAGGTCGTGGCGATCAGAGCAGCCTGCCGCGAATTGCAGGACTTCCGGCTCGCCGGCTGCGTGTTGGTCTCCTCGTGCGAGCCTTGCCCACTGTGCCTCGCCGCCGCACTCTGGGCGCGGGTGGATCGGGTCATCTACGGGGCGGACCGTGACGAGGCTGCCGCCGCGGGTTTCGACGACCGCACGTTCTATGACCTGTTCGACCAGCCTCGCGACCGCTGGCATGTTCCGGTACGGCAGCACGCGACGTCGGATCGCCGGTCGCCGTTCTCTGCGTGGCTTTCCCGGACGGACCGCGTGGAGTACTGAGCAGGTACGCAAGTCTCGGGTGGCGTTGACCGGAGCCCACCGAAATCACACGTAGCTCGTAGCTCGCTCGGAGCCGCCCCTGTGTGGGGGCACCGTTCGCGCGCCCACCGGCATGGAGGCGTCATGACCCAGACAGATATCAGGACAACCAAGCGACCGCCCGATCGGCCGCGGATCTCGCCGCTGGAACGGTTGTTCCGCGTCAACGGGCGCGGTAGCACCGTCGGCCGCGAGGTGCGGGGCGGGGTGACGACGTTCTTCGCGATGGCCTACATCGTGGTGCTGAACCCGCTGATCCTCGGCAGCTCAGCGGATATGACGGGCGCGCACCTCTCGAGCGGCGCGCTGACGACCGCGACCGCGCTGAGTGCCGGTGTCGTCACCATCCTGATGGGGGTGGTGGGTAACGCGCCGCTGGCACTGGCGGCGAGCTTGACGCTCAACGGGATCGTGGCCTTCACGCTGGCGCCCTCGATGACCTGGGCGCAGGCGTTCGGGCTGGTGGTACTTGAGGGCCTATGCATCGTTGTGACTTCGGTCTCCGGTTTGCGCGAGCGCATCATCAACGCGATCCCCGCGCCGCTGAAGACAGCGATGACGGTCGGGGTCGGGTTGTTCATCGCTCTCGTGGGGTTGGTCAGTGCGGGGATCGTGACCCGCACCCCGGATTCCGCCCATTCCGATGTTCCGGTACTGATGGGCGTGCACGGGCACCTGCACGGCTGGCCGTCGGTCGTCTTCTGCGTCGGCTTGCTGCTGATGATCGTGCTGCTGTCGAAGAAGGTTCCCGGTGCGGTACTGATCAGCATCGTGGTGGCGACGGTGCTCGCCATCGTGGTGCAGTCGATCTCGCCCTCGGACGGATGGGGCCTGGTAACGCCCAAGGTGCCGGGGAATGTGGTGGCGGCGCCTGACTTCAGCCTGCTCGGCCATATCGACCTTTTCGGCGGCTTCGGGTCCGCCGGGGCGATCAACGGGATCGTGTTCCTGTTCACACTCGTGCTCTCGGGCTTCTTCGACGCGGTGGGCACCATCACCAGCGTGTGCGGCGAGGCAGGCATGGCACACAAGGGGAAGATCGAGGGGATGGGCCGGATCCTCTTCGTCGACGGTCTTGGCGCAGTGGCAGGTGGGGTGGCGGGTTCAGCGCCGAACGGCGCCTTCCTTGAGTCGGCGGCCGGGGTGGGGGAGGGCGCGCGTACCGGGTTGGCGAGTGTCGTGACCGGGCTGATGCTTTCCGCTGCGATCCTGTTCACACCGATCACGGCGGTGGTGCCCTCGCAGGCGGCCGCTCCTGCGCTTGTGATCATCGGCGGTATGATGATGATGCAATGTCGCCATATTCCGTGGAATGATCCCGATGTCACGATCCCGGTATTTCTTACCGTCGCGCTCATCCCGTTCACCTACTCGATTACCAATGGTATCGGCGCTGGTGTGATCGCCTTCTCACTGATCAAGTTGGTACGCGGTAAGTGGCGTGACATCGGTCCGCTGGTGGCGGTGATCGCGGTCCTCTTCGTGGCATACTTCGGGATCGACGCGATAGAGGCAGCATTCCACTGATTTCCCAGTATGAGCACAGGAGCGCCGACATGGCATTGATTTTCCTCAACGGGGGTGGTATGGAGGGCGGGCCGTTGCATCATCAGCTGCAGGGCGCCGCTCTGGTGCGTACCGCGCGCAGTGCAGCGAAGTATCGGTATTACTCGGTTGGCGACAAGTTCCCCGCGATGCGTGAGGTGGCCGAGGGCGGTGGCGCGGTAGTGGGTGAGGTTTACGATCTGCCGCTTGAGGTGCTACGTGATCATCTGTTGCCCGCGGAGCCGAAGGAACTCGAGCTCGGCGTCATCGAACTCGACGACGGCACGGCCTGCCTGGCCACCGTGCTGCGAACACCGTTCGACGACCACGACAACCTGATCGATATCACAGATCACGGTGACTGGCGCGCCTACCAGGCTGGCTGAAAGTGGCTCTTGTTCCATAGAGGGTGCTGAAAGTGGCTCTTGTTCCGCTCAAGTACACAAGAGCCACTTTCAGCACATCACTCGGCGGCGGTGACCATGGCGATGGCGAGGCCGTCGTATCCCTTGCTGCCGACCGTCTGGATCGCGGTGGCGTCCAGTCGGGGGTCTGAGGCGAGCAGGTCGTTCATCCTGCGCACGCCGAGCACGCTCGCGTCGTCGCTGTCGGTGTCGGCGACCGCGCCGCCGCGCACCACATTGTCGATCACGATGACGCTGCCGGGATGTGACAGTCGCAGCGCCCATGCGACGTAATCGGGATTGCCTGGCTTGTCGGCGTCGATGAAGAACAGGTCGAACGGCGCCAGGCCGTCGTCGGCCAGTTGGGGGAGCGTCCGCAAGGCGGGTCCTACACGGATGTCCACGATCTCGCTCAACCCGGCGCGGGCGATGTTGCCGCGAGCGACTTCGGCATGGGTCGGGTCGGCTTCGAGGGTGACAAGCCGCCCACCGGACCGCAGCGCGCGTGCCAACCAGATGGTGCTGTACCCGCCAAGGGTGCCGATCTCCAAGATGCTGCGGGCGCCGGCCATACGTGCCAACAGGTTCAGCAGCTTGCCTTGATTCGGTGCGACCTGGATGTCCGGCAGCCCCTCGGCGGCACTGGCCGCGAGCGCCGCATCGAGCATCGGATCCGGCGGTACCAGCAGCCCGGTGAGGTAGTTGTCGACGTCGGTCCACTGCTGCTCGGTCATGGTCCTGCTCCTACCGTGAGTACTTTCGACGGCTATAGCCGTGGAAAGTACTCACGGTAGCGGCATCAGAAGGTGGGCATCGAGTACCACGCCTGGTCCGCGTCGGGGGCGTCATCCCGCAGTACGGCGCCCTCGATCAGTCCGTATGGGCGGTCGGCCGCGTGGAACACCTCGTTGTCGTTGTGCAGCCCGAATGGCGAGAGGTCGACCGCGAAGTGATGCTTGTTGGGCATCGACATCCGGATCTCGGCGATCGCAGGCTGCTGCCGCAGCACCGATTCGCCCATTGCGTACAGGCTCTGCTGCAAGGAGAGGCTGTGGGTGCAGGCGAACGCCTCCAGCAGCTCTTGCCGTACCTCGCCGAAGGTCTTCGCCCAGTCCGCCTCGGTGTCCTCGAAGCGCCAGCGCGCGGTGACCGCGGTGGCGAGGATCCTGTCGCTGGTTTCCTGGAGCGTGGTGTAGCGGTCCTTCGGGTAGCCCCAGAACTCCGAGCCGGTCGACTTCAACACCACAAGGTCCCGCAGTCCCGAGACGACCCACGCGCGATCGCCGTCGATCGTGACGGCGGTGGTGCGCTTCTCGTCACCCGCTCGGGAGAACGAGTGCTCGTGCGGCCTGCCGTCGACCTCGATCCGGTCCCAGGAATACTCGTCGATGAGTACGCGGGCACCGGTAAGGTGGTCGAAGGATGTCACGAAATGCTTGCCGAGGCGCAGCGCGAAGTCCTCGATCTCGCCGACCGGCTGCTCCTTGGCGAAGGCGAATACGGTGTTCTTCTGGGTATCGGTGGGGATAACCTGGCTGTTGTCCCCCCGATAGTGCACAGCGTCGAGGTCGCCACGCAGCGCGACGCTGACGTTGAGGTCCTTGATGTGGTGGGTTGCTCCCTCGCGGCGCACCGCGACGAGCCGTACCTCGGCCTTGCCGTACTGGTTCTCGCCAAGCCTGATGGTCATGAATGCTCAACTCCCTCGATAGCTGGAGAATGCGAAGGGCGACAACAAGAGTGGTATGTGGTGGTGTGCTGTGCCTTCGCTGATACGGAATGTGACGGTCACCTCGGGGAAGAAGGATTCCTCGCCGAGGTAGCCGCCGGTGTCGAACACCAAGCGGTAGATGCCGGCAGCCAGTTGCTCGGGGCCCAATTCTCGGCAGCGGCCGTCGGCATCCGTGCCGGCGCTGGCGATCTCGTTGCCGGCACTGGATTCCAGCCGCACCGCAACACCAGCGGCCGGGCGGCCACGCGCGGTGTCCAAAACG
>JBOHEL010000355.1:0-5414 GCA_050700995.1 Sciscionella sp.
ATGCCCTTCCTGTTCGTGTGGACCGCCACACTGTCCATACCGCTCATCATGTCTACCGGGATCGTCGGATTCGTGCAGTACCTGCAGTACCTGTGGCCAGGGATGTCGGCATGGCAGGGCGATCTGATCGGGCTGGCCGCGATCGCTCTGATCATCGCCCTGCTCTGGCGGCGGATCGAGTCGATCGGCAAGCTGACCACGGTGCTGTGGGCGATCATGATCATCAGCGTCGGGCTGGTCATCGTCGCGGCGTACACCCATTTCGACCCCGCGCTGGCTTTCACCTACCCCACCGGCGCTTTCGACCTGACGAGCAGCAAGTTCTGGATCGGGCTCGCGGGCGGCCTCACCATCGGCATCTACGACTACCTCGGCTACTACACCACGGCATACATGGGCGCCGAGATGTCGAACCCCGGCAAGGTCATCCCTCGGTCGATCGTGTTCTCCGTACTCGGCATCATGGTGATCTACCTGTTGATGCAGATCGGCGTGCTCGGCGTGATCAACTGGCACGAGATGCTCGATCCGAACTCGCCAGCGGGCCAAGCGGTCGCGTCGGCTGTGCTGGCACGAACCTGGGGCACGACAGCGGCCGACATCATTACCTGCCTGATCCTGATCACAGCACTGGCCTCGGTGCTGGCAGGCCTGCTCGGCGGCTCCCGCGTGCCCTACGACGCCGCCCGCGACGGTGTGTTCTTCCGCCCGTACGCGCGGCTGCATCCTCGGCACAAGTTCCCGATGCTGGGGTTGCTGACCATGGGAGTGCTCACCGCGGTCGGCTTCCTCATCGGCGAGGCCACCGATCTCGCCACCCTCATCCAACTGCTCACCGCGGTCATGGTCATCGTGCAAGCGCTGGCACAGATCATCGCGCTCTCGGTGCTGCGCAGGCGGCAGCCCAACCTACGGCGGCCCTACACGATGTGGCTCTACCCGCTGCCCAGCATCATCGCATTCATCGCATGGGCGTTCATCTACGCATATTCCGATGCCAATTCACCGGGCCGCCACCCCATCGAATGGTCACTCGCCTGGCTGGCAGCAGGGATAGTCGCCTACCTGATCTGGGCGCGAGTGGAGAAGACCTGGCCGTTCGGGCCGAAAGAGATCAGGGAGCAGTACATGACTGAGCAGGAAACCGCCGGGGTCGGTCGGTGACGAGCCCACAATTCGTACTCGGAATCGACATCGGCGGCACCAAAACCGCGCTGGCCTGCGCGACACTCGACGGCACGCTGCTGTGCTCCGAGCGGATCCCGACCGGCGCTGCGCATGGAGCCGACCACGTGATCGGCCGAATCCTCGCCAACGCAAGGGCACTGCTGGCGCGCACAGAGGGTGATCTGGTGGGCGTCGGTGCCGCCACCCCTGGCGTGGTACGCGAGGACCGCATCCTGCTGGCGCCCAACAATCCAGGATGGGACACCGTCGCGCTCGCGCCGCTACTGCGAGCTGAGCTGGGCGTAGCCAGAGTGGTTGTCGATAACGACGTGAAGGTGGCGGCACTGGCGGAAGCCCGGCTCGGGGCTCTCACCGATGTCTCCCACGGAATCTTCCTCAATCTCGGGACCGGCCTCGCGGCAGCCGCCGTCATCGAAGGCACAGTGCTGCGGGGCGCGCACGGTGCCGCGACCGAAATCGCCTACCAGGTGATGGACGGTATTACCGCGCGCACCGGCAGGGCACCGCTTGAGGAGCGGGTGTCCGGCGCCGGGATCGCCCGCCGCGCATCGGAACTGCTCGGCCGAACGGTGACCACCCGGCAGGCGCTGGCGCTTGCCGAGCACAACACCGCATTGGGCGTGCTGGTGGACGATGCATTCGACACGCTGTCGGCGCACCTCGCGAACCTCGCGATCACCCTTGACCCGCAACGTATCGCAGTCGGCGGCGGGATGGCGAGCTATCACGCGCGGCTGTTTCCTCGGCTCGCGGCGGCATTACAGGCGACCGTGCCATTCCCTCCCGAACTGGTACTGGCGCGGTTCACCCAGGACGGGGCGCTGACCGGTGCGCTACTGCTCGCCGCCGAGGCAAGTTAGTGTCCTGCACCGGAAGTTCGTTGCGCAATTTACACGTCGGGGTTCGCGACTGAGTCCCGCTGCGCGTGCAGTGCGTCGCCTGCGAAGAAGTCATAGAGCACGGCGCCGATCACACCGCCGACGAGTGGCCCCACTATGGGTATCCACAGATAGTTGTGGAAGTCGAAGCCGCCGGTCGTGACCGTGCCGGGTAACGCGACATCACCCCAACCGGCGAAGTAGGCGAACAACCTCGGCCCGAAATCGCGAGCAGGGTTGATCGCGTATCCGGCGTTCGCACCGAAGGAGATGCCGATCGCGGCAACCACGAAACCGATCAGCAGCGGGCCGAGCTTGGGGGATATCGACGGGCTGCGGCCGTCGGTCAGCGCGAGTACCAGCGCCAGCAGGATCCCGGTACCGACCACCTGGTCGAGGAAAGGCCCGACCCAGCCGTGAAAGTAGGGGGCGGGGAAGGTCGCGAAGATCGAGAAGGAGGCGACGGCCGAACCCGAGCTGCGTGGCGTGTGCGCGGCGAGCTCGTATGCGCTGATCGCCTGGTGGTACACCGCGTACACCAGTGCGGCGCCGACGAACGCGCCGACAACCTGCGCGACGCAGTAGGCAGGGACCTTCCGCCACGGGAAGCGCCGACGCACCGCCAGCCCGACCGTGACGGCCGGGTTGATGTGGGCACCGCTGACCCCGCCGACCGCGTACACCGCGAAGGCCACCGCGAATGCCCAGCCCCAGACGATCAGCAGCCAGTCGCCGGCACCCTGGAAGAACACCGCAGGGCCTGCCGTTCTACCCGAACCGGGCAAAGCGGCCACCGTCATGGCCACCGAACCGTCGCCGAGCGCGATGAGGATGAAGGTGCCGAAGAACTCGGCGAGTAGCTCTCCCCAGATGCCGCCGACCCGGCGCAGCCCCCTGCGCCCGCGCCGTAGCGGTGCGATGTCAGCCACACCCTCCCCTTCCCCATGGGTGACAGGCAGGAACGATCAAGCACAGGGTAGCGCCTGGCGGAACCTAAGACACTCCACCGCACGCGTGAATCGACTGGCCTACCGGCGGCGCCGCTTGGACGTTTGAGATGATGCAGGACCGTGAGGGATGACGCGGGGGACGACGCCCCCGCGGCACGGCACGGTGCACCCGCCATGTCGTGGACCAGGACACGGATTGGGGGCACCGGATGCGGATAACGGGTCTGGGCCATGCGGGTTTGTTCATCGAGACGGCGGCGGGCTCGGTGATGTGCGATCCGTGGATGAACCCTGCTTTCTTCGGCGCGTGGTTCCCCTTCCCCGACAACAGCGACCTCGACTGGGCCTACTACGGCCACGCTGCGGACTATCTGTACGTCTCGCACCTGCACCGCGACCATTTCGACGCCGAGCTGCTCTCAACGCACGTCCGCAAGGACATCACGGTGCTGCTGCCGGAGTACCCCACCGACGAGCTGGAAGCCGAGTTGCGGGCGCTGGCGTTCACCTCGTTCCTGCACACCCACAGTGGTGCGGCAGTGGAGCGGGACGGCCTGCGCATCATGATCACCGCGCTGACGGGGCCAGGTGACGGCCCGATCGGCGATTCCGCGCTATCGCTCGACGACGGCGAGACCGTCCTGCTCAACCAGAACGACGCCCACCCGCTCGACATTGACGCGCTGCGGGAGTTCGGTGAGATCGATGCCTACTTCTCGCAGTTCTCCGGTGCGATCTGGTGGCCGATGGTCTACGACCTCCCGGCGGCTGCCAAGCAGGAGTTCGCCGCGCGCAAGCGGGACGGGCAGTACCAGCGGGCGGTGCGCTACATCGAGTCCGTCGGCGCGGCGCACGTGTTCCCCACCGCTGGCCCGCCGTGCTTTCTCGACGACGAACTGTTTGACTTCAATTCCACCGGTCGCCACGGGGAGAGCATCTTCACCGACCAGGTCGAGTTCCTTGAGCAGTTGCGGCAGGAGCGACCGGACGTCAGCGGGCACCTGCTGCTGCCTGGCAGCACCGCGGAGGTGAAGGGTGCGGAGTGCACGCTGTCCCACCGGCACTCCGATGCCCAGATCGAGCAGATGTTCGGCGACAAATGGAGCTACCTGCGCGAGTACGCGGAACGGCAGCGGCCCGCGATGGCACGCGAGCGGGCGGAACGTGCCGCGCCGCTGTGTCCCGACGAGTTGCTGACGGCGTTGAAAGCATGGTGGGAACCGCTGTTGGCCCGAGCTGAGCGGATCTGCAAGGGGGTGGGCGGCCCCGTCAAGCTTGAGGTCGGCGATGACCCGATCGTGGTGGATTTCGGCAACCGCGAGGTACGGAGGTGGGACGGCGAGCGCTGCCGCTACACACTCTCCACCACCGCCGACCTCATCGCCACCAACATCGAACGGTATGAGGTCGACTGGTCGAACAGCCTGTTCCTGTCCCTGCGATTCCGCGCCAGCCGCATCGGGGCGTACAACGAGTTCGTCTACGTGTTCTTCAAGTGCCTTTCGGTCGAGCGCATCGACTACGTGGAGAACTTCTACGACGAGCAGGGCGACGACGGCCACGACATCATCCTGGACGGTTGGCGGATGCAGCGCCGCTGCCCCCACCTGCACGCGGATCTCAGCCGTTTCGGAAGCATCGAGGGCGAGGTGCTGACGTGCTCGCTACACGGCTGGCGCTACGACCTGCCGACCGGCCGCTGCCTCACCTCGGCCGACCATCCACTGCGCGCGAGCCGCGTGAATCGCACGCCGAAAGGTTAACGCGCGCGCCAGCCGATCACCTGGTAATACTCAAGGAGTACAACCGCTTGAGCAAGATCCAGCTGAGGTGAGGTAGCGATGTTCGAGGCCGAGGACGTCAGGGAGTACCGAGGTCACGGGGTCATCGACGCCGAACGACACAAGATCGGTGAGCTGGAAGCGATCTACGTCGACACCACGACCGACGAACCCGCATTCGCCACTGTCAAGGTTGGGCTGCCGACCAAACGCAGGCTGGCGTTCGTGCCGCTCGATCGGGCGACCGTCGGCCCCGATTACCTCAAGGTGGCCTATCCCAAGAAACTGGTCAAGGACGCGCCGTCGATCGACACCGACGGCGAATTGCTCGCCTCCGACGAGGAGACGGTGTTCAGCCATTACGATTTGAGCTACCAGCCCGGTGTCGGTGGCGAACGCAAGCTCGCCCGCCGCTGACCGGTAGCGGAGCGGAGGTGCGACCGGATGGTCCTGTTCTTGCTGCTGATCATCGTCGCGGTCGCGCTCGGCATCGCGGGGGTGGTCGCGAAGGGTGTGTTCTACCTACTGATCATTGGCATCGTGCTGCTGGTCGCCGACCTGTGCTACCTCGGAGTGCGCACGTTCCGTCGCCGTAAGCCCGGCAAGCGGTCACTGCG
>JBOHEL010000356.1:0-5405 GCA_050700995.1 Sciscionella sp.
ACACCACGGTGTCCGCGCTGAGCGCCGACGCGGCCAGCGCCACTGCGGCCACCGCGATCCCGGCGAGGAAGGCTCGTCGTTCACCCCAGCGCGAGGCGATGCTCGCGGCGGCCACGGCGCCCGCGAGATAGCCGATCATGTTCGCGGTGTTGACCGCGCCAGAGGTGGCGAAGGACCAGTGCAGCTCGCTGCGCATCGATGGCAGCACAAGCGAGTAGCCGAACCTGCCGAAGCCGAGAACGGTGGCAGGGCCAGCCGCAAGGCCTACCGCGACGGCAGGCGAGGTGGTGGATCCGATGGCTTGGCCCGCCGGAGTCATGGTCGAGTCGGATGGGCGGGGTTACCTGGGTGGCAGGCGGCAGCGAGCAGCGCGCGGGCCGCGTCTTTGGCGTCAACCATCACGGTCAGATCGTGCTCGACCAGCGCTATGGCATTTACCCCTTCGATCAGCAGGTGCAGCTGCGAGGCCAGCGCATCCGGTTCGGCGACGCCCGACTCGGCGGCCAGCCGGGCGAGCACGCCGCGGAACCACCGTTTGTGCCGCAGCACGACCTCGCGGGCGCCCTCATCCTCCGGCTTGACCAGCTCCACTGCCGCGTTGACGAAGGGGCACCCTCTTGGCGAACCGTCGGACTGTTGCGTTCGCTGCCAGTCGACCAGCGAAAGCAGGCGATCCGCTGCGGGCTGCGCGGAGCGGGCGCGCAGGTGCGCTTCCAGCGCCGCCCTTCGACGCTGGTGCCTGCGTTCCAGTACCGCGGCAACCAGCTTGGTCTTGGTGTGAAAGTGCGCGTATAGCGTGGGTTTCGACACTCCCGATGCGATGACGATGGTGTCCACCCCGCTGGCGCTGATGCCCTGTTCGTAGAACAGCCGCTCGGCGGCGTCGACCAGCTTCTCGCTCGCGGATGACATCGCCACCATACTTTCCTGACAGGTCAGTTAACTGATGTTGACCATACCCGCGCTGTCAACCGGCGGTGTGGCTTAGCCGGACAGCCGGGGCATGGACCTTGACCAGGAAGCAATCCTCACCGGTGATGCGGTAGGCACTCGGCGATCTTGGGAAGCTGTCCATCCATCCGGTAGCCGGTGATGACTCCGGCCCTGGGCCAGGCGCCCCCAACCCACCCGTGAGTACTTTCGACGGCTATAACGTACGAAAGTACTCACGGCAGGCGACGTGCGTGGCAGACTCGGGGGGGTGACCGATGTTGGCAGTGTTGAGGCGGCCTGCGAGGTAGCCCATGGCGGGGCAGCGCCGGAGGTGACGGGCCGCGTCCTTGCCGTGGTGTTCGCCTCGCCGGTCGCGGAGCATCTGCTCCGCTATGGCGAGGACCTGGGGTTCCGTACCTTGCTGGTGGAACCCGACGCCGATCGCCGCAAGCAGGTCACCGGCGTCAAGGTGACGGGCACCATGCCGGGGGACCTCGACGGCGGCTGCGACGTCGTTGTCACCGACCACCACCGTGGCGAACTGGGCCCGATGCTGCGGGACGCGCTCGCGCTGCCGGTCAGGTGGATCGGTGTGATGGGCAATCCCCGGCATCCCGGGCCACATCGCGAGGCGCTCGCCGCACTGGGTGTCCCTGATGCCGAGATCGCGCGGGTGCACCGGCCGATCGGGCTGAACATCGGCTCGCGCACTCCCGCCGAGATCGGGATAGCCACGATCGGTGGGCTGCTCGCCGACCGCAACGGTCGTCCGGGCGGCTTCCAGTTCGACTACCCACAGTAATAGTGTGTCGGCGCCGAAACGGCCGCTGCGGCTGCTGGTAGGCGGCGGGCGCGGGATAGCTGTCTGTGGCTGCTGGTAGAACCATCGGTTGTGACGGCGAAGGCGAGGCGGGGGGAGCGGCGGCAGGCGCGCGCGCTGCCGGTGGCGCGGATCTGCGTCGATGTCCCGCTGGCGCACCTCGACCGGCCGTTTGACTACCTGGTGTCCGAGGAGCAGGACACCGACGCGGTAGCAGGTTGCAGGGTGCGGGTTCGTTTCGCTGGGCAGCTCGTGGACGGTTTCCTGCTGGCACGTGCCGAGCGGTCTGATCACGTCGGCAGGCTGGCTTTCCTGGAACGGGTGGTCTCCCCGGAACCTGTGCTGGCTCCGGAGATCGCCTGCCTCGCCCGCGCGGTCGCCGACCGCTATGCGGGCACGCTGACCGACGTGCTGCGGCTGGCGATACCGCCACGGCACGCCAAAGTGGAGGGCGAGCCGCCGCCCGCCAAGCCGCCGGTGCTGCCGTCCACTGTGGACACGAGAGCCTGGCGGAGTTACCCGCGTGGCCCGGCATACCTGGATGCCTTGCGTGCCAACCGTCTCGCGCACGCGGTGTGGCAGGCGGTCGCGGGGGAGGACTGGCCTGCCAGGCTGGCGGAGGCGGCCGCGACAGTGGCGGCGACCGGGCGTGGCGTGGCGATCGTGGTACCCGACCACAGGGATGTGGCTAGGGTGCACGCGGCGTGCGCCGAACTGGTCGATGCCGAGCTCGTGGTGGCGCTGGCCGCGGACGCGGGGCCCGCGACACGGTACCGGCGTTGGCTCGCCATCCGCAGGGGGTCGGCGCGCGTCGTGGTCGGCACAAGGTCGGCGATGTTCGCGCCGGTGGCCGAACCGGGGCTGCTCGTGGTGTGGGACGACGGGGACGATCTGCACGCCGACCCGCACGCGCCCTACCCGCACGTGCGCGATGTGCTCGCCCAGCGTGCGCATCTCGCGGGCGCGTCACTGCTGATCGGCGGCTTCGCGCGGACCGCTGAAGCGCAGTCGCTGCTGGACTCCGGGTGGGCGCACGAGATCGTGGCCGATCGCAGGGCGCTGCGCACCGCCGCGCCGAGGGTCAGCGCGGTCGGGGACAGTGACTTCGAGTTGGTCCGTGATCCCGCGGCGCGGGCGGCCCGCCTGCCCGCGATGGCATTCCAGGCGGCGAGGGAGGCATTACGGGCCGACGCCCCGGTGCTGGTACAGGTGCCGCGCCGGGGATATGTGCCTGCCCTTGCCTGTGGTAACTGCCGGGCTCCCGCCCGCTGCCGCCGATGTGCCGGTCCGCTGGCGCTGCCTGGCAGTGGCGAGGGCGCCCCGCCCCGCCCCGCCGCGTGCCGCTGGTGCGGTGCCATTGAGGTGTCCTTCCGTTGTCCCGCTTGTGGGTCGGTGAAGCTGCGGGCAGTCGTGGTTGGCGCGAAACGCACCGCGGAAGAGCTGGGCAGGGCGTTCGCAGGCACCCCGATACGCACCTCGGGTGCGGGAGAGGTGCTCTCCACGGTGGCTGCCTGCGCGGCGCTGGTGGTGGCTACTCCTGGCGCGGAACCTGTCGCTGAGCGGGGCTACGGCGCCGCGTTGCTGCTGGACGGGTGGGCGCTGCTGGCGCGGGCGGATCTGCGGGCATCGGAAGAGGCACTGCGCCGGTGGATGAGCGCGGCGGCGCTGGTGCGGGGAGCCGACGCAGGCGGCCGGGTGGTGGTGATCGCGGAAGCGTCGCTGCGGCCGGTGCAAGCGTTGGTGCGGTGGGATCCGGCATGGCACGCACAGCTGGAGCTGGCCGATCGCAGGGAACTGGGCTTTCCGCCCGCCATGCGGATGGCATCGCTCGACGGTGCGCCGGGACCGCTCGGGGAGGTGCTGGACGGTCTGCCGATGCCGGAAGGAGGGCAGGTGCTCGGCCCGGTACCGTTGAGCGAGGGGTCCGAGCGCGCGTTGGTCCGGGTGCCACGCTCGCAGGGCCGGGCGCTGGCCGCGATGCTCACCGAGCTGCAGTCCACTCGCACCGCCCGCAAGGAACCCGACCAGATCAGGGTCCGGCTCGACCCGCTTGACCCGGTGTGATGGCGCAGCGTCGTGGGTCGCCGTCACCTCGCCGTGCGCTCGCGGGCCACCATCTAGACTGGTCCGCAACGTCAGCGAGTAGCGAGGGGAACCATGACCGTCCAGCCGATCCGGCTCTTCGGTGACCCAGTGTTGCGGACCCGGGCCGTCGAGGTTGTCGACTTCGACAGGGAGTTGCGAGCTCTGGTCAAGGACCTGTGGGACTCCATGGAGGAGGCGGGCGGCGCCGGCCTGGCGGCGCCGCAACTTGGCGTCGGGCTACGGGTGTTCAGCTACCGATGCGATGGCGAGACAGGACACCTCGTCAATCCCACATGGAACGTGATCGGCGACGGATACCAAGTCGACGCGGAAGGGTGCCTGTCGATCCCCGGCATGAGATGGGACTGCCGGCGCCACGAACATGTGATCGCTACTGGATGGAACGAGCACGGCGAGCCGGTGACAGTGGAGGGTACGGAGATGCTGGCGCGCTGCATCCAGCACGAGACCGACCACCTCGACGGCGTGCTGTTCGTAGACAAGCTGGATCCCGCTACCCGCAAGCGGGCGCTGAAGGAGATCCGCGCAGCCGAGTGGTTCGAGGGCGTGGTGCCCACCGTCAAACAGAGCCCGCACCCGCTGTTCGGGGTGCGTTGAGTTGCGCCTTGTCTTCGCGGGCACGCCGGAAGCGGCGCTGCCGTCGCTGCGCGCGCTGATCGCCTCGCCCCGCCATGACGTGGTGGCCGTGGTGACCCGTCCCGATGTCGCATCCGGCCGCGGCAGGAAGGTGCACCGTTCGCCAGTGGCGGCGCTGGCGGGCGAGCATGGCATCGAGGTGCTGACTCCGCGACGCGCCGGTGACCAGGATTTCCTGACGCGGCTGGGTGAGCTCGCACCCGACTGCTGCCCTGTGGTGGCTTACGGCGCGCTACTGCCGCAATCCGTACTCGATGTCCCCAGCCAGGGTTGGGTCAACCTGCACTTCTCGTTGTTGCCTGCATGGCGTGGCGCCGCACCGGTGCAGGCGGCCGTCATGGCGGGGGACGAGTTCACCGGGGCCAGCACCTTCCGCATCGTCAAGGCGCTCGATGCCGGGCCGCTGTTCGGCGTGCTCACCGAGCGGATCGGTGAGCGAGACACCGCGGGCGAGCTGCTGCTGCGGCTGGCCGTCAGCGGTGCCGAACTGCTCCTGTCCACTCTGGACGGTATCGCGGACGGCACGCTGCGCGCGGTGCCGCAGCCTGCTGAGGGCGTCAGCTATGCGGGGAAAGTCGGTGTGGACGATGCCCACGTGGATTTCCGCGCACCCGCGCACGCGGTCGACAGGCAGATCCGCGCGGTGACGCCTGACCCGGGGGCGTGGGCGATGTTCCGCGGCGAGCGGGTGAAACTGTTCCCTGCCCAGACCGTGGCCGAGGACGTCGAACGGGTCGCGCCAGGTGACATCGTGGTGCGGCGCAAGCAGGTGCTCGTGGGGACGGCGAGCCATCCGCTGCGGCTCGGCGAGGTGCAAGCGGCGGGTAAGAGGAAGATGGCGGCGACCGACTGGGCTCGCGGCACTCGCATCGAATGCGGCGAGGCACTGCTGTGAGGCTGACGGTGGCTC
>JBOHEL010000357.1:0-5393 GCA_050700995.1 Sciscionella sp.
CTCGAAGATCGGCGCCTCGGCGTCCTTATTCACCGCGATGATCGTCTTCGAGGTCTGCATGCCTGCCCGGTGCTGGATCGCGCCGGAGATTCCCAGCGCGACGTAGAGCTGCGGGGAGACCGTCTTTCCGGTCTGGCCGACCTGGAACTGCTGCGGGTAGTAACCGGAGTCCACGGCCGCACGGGAGGCGCCCACCGCGGCGCCGAGCGCGTCGGCGAGCTTCTCGACGACCTCGAACTTCTCCGCGGAGCCGACCCCTCGGCCACCGGAGACCACCACGTCCGCCTCGGTCAGGTCCGGCCGGTCGCCTCCTACAAGCGGCTCCGATCCGGTGATCTTCGCGGCCTTCGCGGCGTCGATAGCGGGCAGTTGCACCGGCTGCTCCGCCGCGGCGCCGTCCGTTGGTTCGGCGTCGACCGCACCGGGCCGGATACTGATCACCGGAACACCCTTGCTGCTCTTTGCCTTGACGACGAACGCGCCACCGAAGATGGACTGGGTGACCGAACCGTCATCCGCGATGTCGGTCGCATCGACCAGCAGGCCGGACCCGACCCGGGCGGCCAGCCTGCCCGCGATCTCCTTGCCACGTGCGGACGCCGCTACCAGTACCGCGGCCGGGCTCGCCTGCTCGACCAGCATCGCGAGCGCGTCGACCTCAGGGGTGATGAGGTAGCTCGCGGCTTCCTCGGACTCCGCCACGTACACCTTGGCGGCACCGAACTTCGCCAGCGCATCCTTTGCCTTGGCCGCCGTGCCGGGGGCGCCGACCACAACCGCCGACGGTTCGCCGATCCGGCGCGCCGCGGTCAGCAGCTCACCGGTGACTTTCTTGACCTCGCCGTCGACCTCGTCGACGAGAACCAGGACCTCGGACATCTCGTTGCTTCCTCCTTCTCGTCGAAAAGATCAGATGAGCTTCTGGGCGGCCAGGTACTCGGCGACCTTGCTGCCACCATCGCCCTCGTCCTCGACCTTCTGGCCCGCCTCGCGCGGCGGCTTCGGTGATGCCTCGGTCACCTGCGACCAGGCGTTCGCAAGGCCGACCTCTGTCGCCACACCCAGATCCGCGACCGTCACGGTGTCCACCGGCTTCTTCTTGGCGGCCATGATGCCCTTGAAAGACGGGTAGCGCGGTTCGTTGATCTTCTCGGAGACCGACACCACGGCAGGCAGCTCGGCCTGTAGGTGGGTAATGCCCTCGTCGGTCTCGCGCTCGGCGGTGATGGTGGAACCCTCCACCGTGACCTTGCGGGCGTGGGTGAGCTGCGGCACTCCGAGCAATTCGGCCAGGATGGCGGGAATCGCGCCAGCACGGCCGTCCGTTGCCTCATTGCCCGCGATGACCAGGTCGTAACCCTCGACCTTGCCGATCGCCTTGGCGAGCACCTGCGCGGTCTGCAGCACGTCAGAGCCGTGCAACGACTCGTCGGAGACGTGAATCGCCTTGTCGGCACCCATGGACAGTGCCTTGCGGATCGCGTCGGTGGCGCGGTCGGGGCCCACGCTGACGACGGTCACCTCGCCGTCGGAGGCTTCTTTGATGCGCAGAGCTTCCTCGACCGCACGCTCGTTGATCTCGTCGATCACGGCGTCGGCGGACGCCCGATCCAGCGTGTGGTCGGATTCGGTGAGCTTGCGTTCCGAGTAGGTGTCGGGCACCTGCTTCACCAGGACAACGATGTTCGGCATCGGTCTCTTTCGCCCTCCTCGAGCCAACTGGAATCGCAACCGCTCGCGGTGCACATCAGGCGCTACGCCCGATGTCGCGGTGCTTACGACCTTGACGGCGTCCCCGCTCATGCCATGGGACGCTTTACCCTCGGAGTGTTACCCGCCGGTAAGACGACCGCAAGCCGATCCGCGGATTTATCGCCGTGATGGTTCTCACCAGAGTTACTGGACTATAGTCCCACAAGTTTGCCTGCCAAACCGGACATTGGTATCCCGGCGCCGCTGCCGTTACTCTCCCGCGGCATGACTGGTCATGTCGCGATCGTTACCGACTCGACCGCGTCGCTTCCCGCCGAACTGGCGGAGCAGTGGGACATCGCGGTAGTACAACTACAGGTGATCATCGGCAATCAGCCCGACGACGAGGCCAGAGTGCCGATGTCCGTGCTGCTGCCCGCGCTCCAGGCGCAAAGCGAGGTCAGCACCAGCCCCCCGGAGACCGGTGCTTTCTTCTGGACCTACCAGGCCGCGGCCGCCGCAGGAGCGTCGGCGGTGGTCTCGATGCACATCTCCGGCAGACAGTCGGAGACCCTGCGGCGAGCGCAGGAGGCCGCCGCCGAGGTCAGGATCCCCGTGCACGTACTGGATTCGCAGACCACCGGCACCAGCCTCGGGTACGCGGCGCTTGCCGCGGCAAGGGTTGCCCAGGCGGGTGCGGGCCCGCAGCACGTCCTCGAGACCGCCACCGCCAAGATGAAGCGCAGCAAGACGCTGTTCTACGTCGACACCCTCGAATACCTGCGGCGAGGTGGCCGGATCGGCACGGCGGCAGCGTGGATCGGCACCAAGCTGTCGATCAAACCGCTGCTCACCGTCACCGAAGGGCAGGTCGCTCCGCTGGTCAGGGAGCGGGGAAAGGAGCGCGCGCTGCGCAAGCTGGTCAAGCTGGCTACGGACTACGCGGGCACCGCCCCTGTGGACATCGCAGTCGAGCACTTCGCCGCGCCAAGGGATGCGCAAGAGCTGCTCGCCGAGCTGAAAACGAGCATCCCCGAGATCAGGGAGATCATCTTCACCGAGGTGAGTGCCACGGTCGGCGTGCATGTCGGGCCAGGCGCGCTGGGGCTGAGCATCTCGACCTCCTGAACGCACCGACGCAGACCCGCCCGCTACCGGTCGGTAGGGTACGGCCGTGACAAGCCAAGGACACGCGGCTGCCGCCGAACTCGCGCTGACGGGCGAACGGACCGGTCCAGGTATCCCGGCGGAGAACTACTGGTTCCGGCGCCACGAGATCGCGTACGTCGCGCTCGCCGAGCGCTGTGCGGGTGCCGTGGTGCTGGAAGCTGGATGCGGCGAGGGTTACGGCGCGAACGTGCTGGCGAGCACCGCGGCCACAGTCATCGCAATGGATTACGACGAACCCGCCATACGGCACGCGGCGACCGCCTACCCCGTGGTCACCGGGGTTCGCGGGAACCTGTGCTGCCTTCCGGCACGGAGCGCGGGCATCGACGTGGTAGCCAACTTCCAGGTCATCGAGCATCTGGCCGACCAGGCCGGCTTTCTCGCCGAATGTTTCCGCGTGCTACGGCCGGGTGGCAGCCTGCTGCTGAGTACTCCGAACCGGATCACCTTCTCCCCTGGCAGGACGACACCGCTGAACCCGTTCCACACCAGGGAGCTCTCGCCTGACGAGCTGGCAGAGCTGTTGCGTGACGCGGGTTTCGACATCCAGCTACTGCACGGCGTGCACCACGGCCCCACGCTGCGGGCACTGGACGCCAAGCACGGTGGCTCGCTCATCGACGCCCAACTCGCCGCGCTGCTCGGCACGCTGCCAGGCGCCGGGACGCTGCCACCTAGCCTGCACCGTGACGTCGAATCGGTGCGGGCCGAGGATTTCGTCATCCACGGCGCCGATCTCGACGTGAGCCTTGATCTGCTCGCGGTGGCGGTCCGGCCGTGACCGCGCCGGGCAGCGCACCCACATCGGGGCATCAGGAACTCGGCACGTTCTGCCTCGTACTGCACTCGCACCTGCCGTGGCTCGCACACCACGGGTCATGGCCGGTCGGCGAGGAGTGGCTGTATCAGGCATGGGCTCACTCCTACCTACCTGTAGTGGACATGCTGCGGCGATTCGCAGCCGAGGGAAGGCGGGATGTGCTGACCCTCGGCATGACCCCGGTACTGGCGTCGCAGTTGGATGACCCGTACTGCCTGCGCGCGTTTCACGACTGGCTCGGGGGCTGGTCACTGCGGGCACAATACGCGGGGACCCGCTGGCAGGCGGAGGACAACGTGCTGCGGGAGTTGGCGGCCGCCGAGTACCGGGCAGCAGAGCGTGCATTGGAAGCTTTCGAATCCCAGTGGCGCAACGGCTTCTCACCGATCTTGCGGTCCATTGTGGATGCCGGTGTGATCGAACTGCTCGGCGGTCCCGCCACCCATCCCTTCCAGCCACTGCTCGATCGGCGGGTGCGGGCGTTCGCATTGCGGACCGGGCTTGCCGATACCGCGCTACGCACCGGTTGCAGGCCGGAGGGAATCTGGGCACCGGAATGTGGCTACGCGCCCGGCATGGAACGCGACTACGCGGCGGCAGGGGTGCGGCGGTTCCTGGTTGACGGCCCCTCGGTGCGCGGCAGGACCTCGACCGCGTATCCGGTCGGCGATTCCGACGTGGTCTGCTTCGCGCGAGACCTCGAGGTGACCTACCGGGTCTGGTCACCGAAGGCGGGCTATCCCGGCGATGCCGCGTACCGGGATTTCCACTCCTGGGACCATCCGACCGGGATCAAGCCGTCACGGGTAACGGGCAAGCAGGTCCCCCCGCAGGACAAGTTGCCCTACGACCCGGCACCTGCCGCCGCCGCCGTCCGGCGGCACGCGGCGGACTTCATCGACACTGTTGTCGGTCGCCTGAAGTCGCTGCGGGAGCAGCATGGCAAGCCGGGCATGGTGGTGGCGGCCTATGACACCGAGCTGTATGGGCACTGGTGGCACGAGGGCCCTGCCTGGCTGGAGGCGGTGCTGCGTGGGCTGCCGGAGGCAGGCGTACGCGTCAGCTCGCTGCGCGGTGCGCTTGAGGCCGGCCATATCGCTGATCCGATCGAGCTGCCCGCGTCGTCGTGGGGCTCCGGAAAGGACTGGCGAGTGTGGGACGGCGAGCAGGTGGCTGACATGGTCTCCGCGAACACCGACCTGCAGCGCGATCTGCTCGCGGTTGTGGGTGATGCTGAATATGGCTGTCACCCGGTGGGGCCGGGTGAGAGTGGCGTGTCCACGCCAGGGCCAGGCAAGAACCACCTTCAGCGGAACCGCGCGCTTGACCAGTTGGTGCGAGAGGCATTGCTGGCGCTGTCCAGCGACTGGGCGTTCATGGTTACCAAGGACTCCGCCGCGGGTTACGCGCGGGACCGCGCGCGGGTGCACCACGAGCGGGTAGCCGAACTAACTGGCTTGCTGCACGCGCGGCAGCACGACGGCGCGGCGTTCCTGGCGGCGCGGCTGCGTACCTCCGATGGCCCGTTCGGGCACCTTGACGCCCGCGACCTGGCACGGGCACTAGGCTAACAAGAACACGTTCTACCTACTCGGGTTAGGGTACTAGCGAGTAGGGTCGGCTGGCGATGATAGGAAGATCACGAGTCACATGCGTGTGCTGATGCTGTCATGGGAATACCCGCCGGTCGTCGTCGGCGGGCTGGGCAGGC
>JBOHEL010000358.1:0-5365 GCA_050700995.1 Sciscionella sp.
TCTCTGCACCGCGCAGCCGCTCCACGATCTGCCCGACGCGTTCCGGCAGCTCCTCGGGGCGCGCCTTGAACTGCTCGGCGAGCTGTGCCACCAGCACGTGCTCGCGTGCCAGGAAACGGAAAGCGTCCAGCCCGACCAGTGCCTCCACCCTGCGCACTCCGGAGCCGATCGACGCTTCGGAAAGCAGCTTGACAAGCCCGATCTCACCTGAGCGATGCACGTGGGTTCCGCCGCACAACTCCTTGGAGTACTCGCCGATACTGACCACCCGCACCTTGTCGCCGTACTTCTCGCCGAACAACGCGATGGCGCCGTCCTTGCGCGCGATATCCATGGGCATCACTTCGGCGCGCACGTCGTGGTCGTGCAGCAGTACCTCGTTGACCTCGTCCTCGACGTCGGCGAGCACGCTCGCCGGTACCGCTCCCCCCGGCGAGGTGAAGTCGAAGCGCAACCTGCCGGGCGCGTTCAACGAACCGGCCTGTGCCGCCCGGTCACCTATCGCCCTGCGAACACCGGCGTGCACGAGGTGGGTGGCCGAATGCGCCCGCGCGATCGCGGTGCGGCGCGCCACCTCGACCTCGGCGTGCACCGGTGCGTCCAGGGTGATCTCTCCGGAGGTGACCTTGGCCCGGTGCACGCTGAGCCCGGGCACCGACGCCTGCACGTCATAGACCTCAAGCTCGGCGCCGTCGGAGACGATGCGGCCGGTGTCGGCGAGCTGCCCGCCGCTCTCGGCGTAGAACGGGGTGCGGTCGAGCACGATCTCGACATCGGAACCCGCTCCCGCAGCCGGTACCGCGACCCCGCCGACCAGCAGGCCGACGACCACGGCCTCACCGGCGAGCTCGGCGTAGCCGAGGAACTCGGTGCTGCCGTGATCTTCCAGCACCGCGCGGTAGGCCGACGCATCGCCGTGACCGGTCTTGCGCGCGGCAGCGTCGGCCTTGCCTGCCTGCCGCTGCTCGGCCATCAACCGGCGAAAGCCCTCCTCGTCAACAGAAAGGCCCTGCTCGGCAGCCATCTCCAGGGTCAGGTCGATCGGGAATCCGTAGGTGTCGTGCAGCGCGAACGCCTGCCCCCCCGCCAGCCTGCCGCTGCCCTCGGACCTGGTCTGCGAGGCCGCCAGGTCGAAGATCTTCGTGCCGGTCGCCAGCGTGCGCACGAACGCCTGCTCCTCCTCCGAGACGACGGCCGTGATCCGCTCGATACCGGAAAGCAGTTCGGGATAGGCGAGCCCCATCTCTTCCGCCACGACCACTGCGAACTCGCTGAGCACCGGCTCAGACACCCCGAGCAGCCTCATGTTGCGCACGATTCGCCGCAGCAGCCTGCGCAGCACGTACCCGCGCGCCTCGTTGGCCGGGGTGACGCCGTCGGAGACCAGCATGACGCCGCTGCGCGCGTGATCCGCGATCACCCGCAGCCGTACGTCGTCGACGTGACTCTCGCCGTAACGGCGCCCGGAGAGCTGCTCAGCCTTGGTGATCACCGCCCGAACCAGGTCGGTCTCGTAGACGTTCTCGACGCCCTGCAGCAGGGAGGCCACGCGCTCGACGCCCATACCGGTGTCGATGTTCTTGCGCGGCAGTTCGCCGATAACGGGGTAGCCGTCCTTCGGGCTGCGCTCGCCCCTGACGTCCTGCATGAACACCAGGTTCCAGATCTCCAGGTAACGATCTTCGTCGGCTTCAGGGCCGCCCTCGCGCCCGTACTCGGGGCCACGGTCGTAGTAGATCTCCGAGCACGGCCCACCGGGACCTGGCACGCCCATGTCCCAGTAATTGTCCTTGCCACTTCGGCGCTGAATGCGCTCGGTGGGCAGCCCGGCGACCTCCTGCCAGAGGGCGTAAGCCTCGTCGTCGTCCTGGTACACCGTCGCCCACATGCGCTGTGGGTCGAAACCGAGCCCACCGGCGTCGACGGCACCGGTGACGAGCTGCCACGCGTGCGCGATGGCGTCACGCTTGAAGTAGTCGCCGAAGGAGAAGTTCCCCGCCATCTGGAAGAACGTGAGGTGCCGGGTGGTCTTGCCGACCTCGTCGATATCCCCGGTGCGCACGACCTTCTGCACACTGGTCGCGCGCGGGTACGGCGGTGGTACCTCGCCGAGGAAGTACGGCTTGAACGGCACCATCCCGGCATTGACGAACAGCAGGTTGGGGTCGTCAACCAGCAGCGAGGCGCTGGGAACCACGGTATGGTCGGCCTGCTGGAAATGCTCGGTGAAACGTTTGATGATCTCGTGGGTTCGCACGGTTCTTCGGTCCTTGTCCTCATCACCCGGCCGCGCGCTGTGGCGCCGTCCGGAAAGCTGGTCAGCGGCAGGTATCGGCGAGCGGCGTGGTGGAGCAGGGATCGTCCTGTCAGTTCTGAGCCGGCCCGGGCTCAGCCGCCCGCCCGGCGAGCTCGCGCCCGCGCGTCGGCGGTCGGCGCGGCGTTGCCGCCGTGGTGTCCGCCGACCTCCATGCCGCTCTTGTGCGCGACAACCTCGGACAGCTCCGATTCCCGCTCGGTCATCCCGGCACGGACATCCGCACCGAATGCGCCGATCGCGGCAGCCAGCTCGCGCACCGCACCACCGAGGTTCTCCGCCACCCCTGCCGGTGTCGCCTTTCGCACCGTGCTACTCGCCTTGCGGGAGGCCGCGACGCCTGCCGCGACACCGACGCCGAGCCAGAACAGCCGCTTCACTTGCGCCCCCCACGGCCTTTGCCACGGCGGGCGTGCTTGCCCTCGTCCAGGTTCGCCTTGCGGCGCGAGCGGATCGCCTTGCTCACCCCGTAGGACAGCGCGGCAGCCTTCACCAGTGGGCCGCCCATCGTCGCCGTGAACAGCGACGACAACGCCGAGACGTTACCTGTCACCGATTGCGCGTTCGCCGTGATCCCGTCAACCCGTTCCAGTTGCGTGTTCACGTGGGTGATCGTGCTGTTGGCGCCGAGGAACAGGGGATCGGTATTCTCGTGCGCCTTGCGGATCGCGACCGTCGCCTCGTCGAGCGTCCGCCCGAGCTTAATCAACGGGATCGCCAGCAGAAGCACGAGCAGCGCGAATGCGCAGGCTGCGATGAGCGCGGCGATCTGCCCTGCCGACACGGGCCCTCCTCGATTCGTCACCATGTGAGGTCACACGCAACCTCGTCAGTGCGCGTCAGGTTACCGCGCCACGCCGATGTCGGCTCGTCCGGACCGGCGAGGGTTTCCACTGTGGAGTGTTGACCGGCTGCGGCAGGCTCTCAGCTCTCGCCGCGGATCACCTTCCGCAGTTTCGGCAACCTCTCGGCTAGCGCACGTTCGGTACCGCGCTGAGTTGGTTCGTAGTACTGCTTCCCGACCAGCTCGTCCGGTGGGTACTGCTGCGCGAGCACGCCTTCCGTCACGCTGTGGGGGTAGCGGTATCCCCGCGCGTTGCCCAGCTTCTCGGCACCCCGGTAGTGGCCGTCGCGCAGGTGCGCGGGCACGGTACCTGCGGCGCCGGAGCGGACATCGGCGAGCGCGGCGTCGATCGCGCTGATCACCGCGTTGGACTTCGGTGCGCTCGCCAGGTGAATGGTCGCCTGGGCCAGCGTGATCCGCCCCTCCGGCAGGCCGATCAGCGCCACCGCCTGCGCCGCGGCCACCGCCGCTTGCAGCGCGGTCGGATCGGCCATCCCGATGTCCTCGCTTGCGTGCACGATCAGCCGCCGCGCGATGAATCGCGGGTCCTCGCCCGCTTCGATCATGCGGGCCAGGTAGTGCAGCGCGGCATCTACGTCGGAGCCGCGGATCGACTTGATGAACGCACTGATTACGTCGTAGTGTTGATCACCGTCCCGGTCGTAGCGCACCGCTGCCCTGTCGACCGCGGATTCCACTGTGGACAGTTCGATGCGCGCGCCGCCGGTCGAGCGAGTCACATCGGCGGCGGCTTCCAGCGCGGTCAGTGCGCGGCGGGCGTCCCCGCCCGCCAGCCGGACGAGATGATCCTCGGCTTCCGGTGCGAGTTCAAGTGCACCTCCTAGCCCTCGCTCATCGGTCACCGCCCGCGACACGAGCGCACGGACGTCGTCCTCGGTGAGCGGATGCAGTTGCAGCACGAGCGAACGCGACAGCAGCGGCGATACCACGGAAAAGTAGGGGTTCTCCGTGGTCGCCGCGACCAGCAACACGGTGCGATCCTCTACCGCGCCGAGCAGCGCGTCCTGCTGGGTACGGGAGAACCGGTGCACCTCGTCGATGAACAGCACCGTGGATTCGCCGGATCGGCCGAGCCGGGACCGGGCTTCCCCGATCACCGCGCGAACCTCCTTGACCCCGGCCGAGAGCGCCGAGAGCGCTACGAACCTGCGTCCGGTGGCGGTGGACACCAGGTTGGCGATGGTGGTCTTCCCCGTGCCCGGCGGACCATAGAGCATCACCGACGCCGGTGCCCCGCCCTCGACCAGCCTTCGTAACGGGGCCCCAGCGGCGAGCAGGTGCTGCTGTCCAAGCACCTCATCGAGGCTGCGCGGCCGCATCCGCACCGCGAGCGGCGCGTTCGCGGCCAGCGCCTCGTTCCCACGCCGCCGCGCGTCAGCGGCGAACAAACCGGCGTCGAACAGGCCATCTTCCACGCATACCGACGCTACCCGCACCCCCTCGCAACGAGCGGGCTGGCGGCAGGGCTCGCAGGGGTCCAGGCTTGGGGCATGCTGCACACGGTCGCGGTGCTCGCCGACATCCACGGCGTACTACCAGCACTGGAGGCCGTGCTGGCAGAGCCTGATGTGATCGCGGCGGACGCTATCGTGTTGGCAGGCGATCTGGCGTCGGGGCCGCAGCCGGTGGCAACGCTGCATCGACTGCGTGCACTTGGCGAGCGGGCGGTGTGGGTGCACGGCAACGGCGAGCGGGATCTGGTGCTGACCGCGCGCGGTGAGACGGTCACCGTGCCCGACCCGATAATATCGTGGGCGGCAGGTCAACTGGGCGCCGAGGAGATCGGATGGCTCGACGGGCTGCCGCTCACCCTGGTGCGGGAGGTCGCGGGGCTCGGACAGGTGATGTTCTGCCATGCCACCCCCCGCGACGATGAAGAGGTAGCGCTGGTGGATTCCAGCATGGCGCGCTGGGAGCAAGTGCTTGGCGGGCTGCCGCCGCAGGTTGGGACGGTGGTATGCGGGCATACCCACATGCCGTTCCTGCGGCTGCTGGACCGCAGGACCGTGGTAAACCCTGGCAGCATCGGAATGCCCTACGGCACCGCCGGTGCGCACTGGGCGTTGCTCGGCGGGTCCGGGGCAGCCTCGATCAGCCTGCGGCGCACCGGCTACGACGCCGACGCGGCATGCGAATCGATTATCGGTGGATGCGACTACCCCGAGATCGAGGAATGGGTCGACTAC
>JBOHEL010000359.1:0-5357 GCA_050700995.1 Sciscionella sp.
TCAGTGGGTATCGAAACCCATGCCGGGCGGGAATCGCCTTCCACGGTGTCGTTGCCGGGCTTACTCATGTCTCGCGACGCCGCCCGTCCTGGCGGGCTTCCAGACGATGACCGCCGACCGCGTCCCGCGTGGACTCCAGGGCGGTTCGCGCGGTGTCCAGATGCTGCTGCGCTACTCCGATGAACAGGCAGTCGATCACCGTGAGCTGCGCGATTCGGCTGGCCATAGCACCGGAGCGGAAGGTCGTCTCGCGCGCCGCGGTGGTCAGCACATGATCGGCAACCCTGGCGATGGGGGAGCGCGGATAGTTGGTGAGTGCCACGGTCGTGGCACCGGCCCTGCCCGCTTCGCGCAGGGCTTCCACAGTGTCCACGGTCGAGCCCGTGTGGGAGATCCCGACCGCGACGTCTCCCTTGCTGAGCACCGCGGCCGAGGTCAGCATGATGTGGGTGTCGCTCCACGCGAAGCTGATCCGCCCGATGCGGTGGAGTTTCTGCTGCAGGTCGGCTGCCACGAACGCGCTGGCCCCGACGCCGTACACGTCCACCCTGTCCGCGGCGGCCATGGCATCGACGGCGCGCTGCAAGACGTCGACGTCGAGCTGCCCGGCGGTCTCCTCGACCGCCCTCGCGTCGGCATAGGTGACCTTCTCGACGACCTGTTGCAGATCGTCGTCAGGCGCGATGTCGCCGCCGAGGTCGCGGGTGGGCCGGACCTCGCTGCGAGCGGTGTCGGCGGCGAGCGCGATCCGCAACTCCGGGTAGCCGCCGATCCCGATGGCCTTGCAGAACCGGGTGACCGTGGTCTCGCTGGTTCCTGCCGCATCGGCCAACTCCGTGATGCTGTGGCGGGCGACGGCGCCCGGATCGGCGAGGACGACCGTGGCTACCCGTTGCTCGGCTCGTGCCAGCCCGGGTAGCAGTGACCGGATGCGTACCAGCGGACTGCTCTCGCCCTGATCTGAAACGATGCTCATGTGGGAAACTTACTAACCGAAAATGTCGAGGTCAACGTCGGATGGTCGGGCATGCGGCTACCGTGAGCTCCTGCTCCACCCATCGGCGGCGAATACCTCCGGATGTGCGTCACCATCCAGTAACAGTCCGCCACCGGTACGAATCAGGATGCCCGCGATGTTGTGAGCACCGCGGCGACCTTGTTCGGCAGTGGCGCGTACCACGACGGCACCTCGGTCGGCGCGTGCACGGACTGTGCCCGTGCCAGCGCCGTCCCGCATGCCTCCCGCGACAGGTTGTTGGACGACCAGGTTCGAGACGGGTGCACCCGGTTGGTGAGTAGCACAGCTATCGACCTGGATTTGGCGTCGAACACCACACTCGTTCCGGTGAATCCAGTGTGGCCTGCGGTGCGCATGCTGGCCAGGCAGCCCATGTACCACATTTGGTCGAGCTCGAACCCGAGGCCGTGGGCATCGCCGGGGAGGCGCTGGTTGTAGTCGGTGAAGATGGCATTGACCGACTGCTCCCGTAGCACCCGCGCACCGCCGTAGCTGCCCCCGTTGAGCAGCGCTTGGCCCATCCGTGAAAGATCGTCGGCGGTGGAGAAAACGCCCGCATGGCCTGCGACGCCGCCAAGTGACCATGCGTTCTCGTCGTGGACCTGCCCCCAGACGAGTCGGCGCTGCGCGGAACCCTCGCCGACCTCGAACTCGGTAGGTGCCACTCGGGGCTTGAGATGGGCAGGCGGGTTGTACATCGTGTCGCGCATGCCGAGTGGCCTTGTGATGCCGTCGTGTACTAGGCGGTCGAGAGCCTTGCCGGTGACCCGCTCGACGACCTGCTGCAGGTTCAGCATGTTCAGGTCGGAGTACAGGTAGGTGTTGCCTGGTGGGTTGACAAGCGGGGACTCGATCACAGATTTGATCCGCGCCGGAATCGTAGAATAGCCGTGCCAGAGCGAGGGCGTCGGGTCGGGAGGGAAACCAGAGGTGTGTGTGAGCAGCTGCTCAATCGTGACTTTCGATTTCCCGTTACTGGCGAAATCCGGTACATATTTCGCCACCGGGGCGTAGAGGTCGAGCTTGCCGCGTTCCATCAATTGCAACGCGATCAACGTAGTGAACAGCTTCGAGAGTGACGCCAGGTCGAAGATCGTATCGGTACGCATCGGGATCTGCTGACCGGCCGGGAGTTCGGTGCCGTTCACATCGGCGTACTTCAGGGCGGTGCCGATGGCGGTCCGTTCCACCACAGTGCCGTTGTTGGCGAGTAGCAGCACTGCGCCCGGATACATCGGATGCCCGGTGGACGGCAACGGTTTCGTCCACGCCGCCAATTGCTTGAGCAGTTCCCGCAGCGGTGCTGGATCCAGGCCGACCGACGAGGGCGACCCGGGGCGCAGCCGCGTGTGGATGGAGCCATAACCCTGCTGCGGTATATCGAAGCGCGCTCGCGACGACTTCATGGCCGCGGTCGCGGGTGGCTCGGTGGAGGTCATGCCTGGTTGTTGCACGATCGCTTCATCCCGACATCGCTGGCATATGCCGGATCCAGCCTGGGGCCGAATGCCTTGCCGCCGAACACCGTCACCAGTGCAAGCCGAAACCGAAATGGTACCGGACCTTCGACGGGTCCGCACCATCCGGGATGTCAACGGGCAGCTTGCCCGACGGCGAGATCTCGCCGAAGATCACCTTGCTCAGCGCCTCGGTCGATACCGCGGTGGAGCTGTAGGTGGCGAGCCAGGTCTTGGCGGTGTCGTTGTACCCGGCGTCATAGGGATTGCGCACCGCCACCGCGACCACCGGCGTGCCGCTGGCGCTGAGCTGATCAAGTAACTTGCGTTGCTGCGGGTCCGAGCCGAGACCGTTGGTCAGATCGACCACGAGCTTCGATTGCTTGGCCGCGGCGACGGCGGCCGCGATCTGTGCGTCACTCGGGTTGGCTCCGGTAGCCAACGCCGTTGTGGTCGAACCGTGCTCACCCAGCTGTTTCGCGAGGGTCGAGGTGGTGGTGTCGCCCCAGCCGGTGACCAGCGCGCTGGACGGCGCCGCATTTATCGGCAGCAGGTTCGCGTCGTCGCGCAACGCGGTCACAGTTCGATCGGTGATGCGCCGTGCCGCCGCGAGGTGTGCCTTCGTGCCGACGGCGTGATCCACCCTCGCCGGATCGACAAGCGGCTGTGTGATGACGCCGCTGCGGTACTTCTGCTTCAGTACTCGCTCGACGCTGGTGTCGATGCGCTGCTGGCTGAGCTTCCCCTTCCGCACCGCGTCGAGCACGCTGTTGATCGCCACGCCCAGTTTGGCGGGCATCAACATCACGTCAGCACCCGCCTTCAACGCCAGCACCGGCAGTTCGGCGTCCGGATGCAGCGTGCGCACCCCCTGCATCTCCAGCGAGTCTGTGGTGACCACGCCGTTGTAGTGCAGTTCATCGCGTAGTAGCCCGGTGAGGATGGTCGGCGACAGTGTGGCTGGCTCACCAGAGGGATCGATCTTGGGGAACGACAGGTGCGCGGTCATGATCACGTCCACACCCGCGGCGATGGCTGCGCGGAACGGCGGCGCGTCCAGCTTTTCCCACTGCGCCTTGGTGTGTTGGATCACCGGCAGGCCGGTGTGGCTGTCGGCGGCCGCGTCACCGTGGCCCGGGAAGTGCTTCGCGGTGGCGGCGACGTGCTGTTGATACCCCTTGACCTGGGTGGTGACGAACTTCGACACGAGTCCCGGGTCGCTGCCGAAGGAGCGCACGCCGATGACCGGGTTGGCGGGATTGGAGTTCACGTCGGCGTCGGGCGCGTTGTTCAGGTTGATTCCCATCGCCCGCATCTCGCTGCCGGTGATCTCGGCAGCCTTGCGTGCGTCCTGCGTTCTGCGGCCCGCGCCCAACGCCATGCTGCCAGGAAACTCGGTGGCTGGTGACCCGATCCTGGTGACGATTCCCTCTTCCTGATCGGTGCAGATGTTCAGCGGGACACCTGAGCCGGAGGTCATCGCGGCGCGCTGCAGGCCGTTGGAGAGCTCGGCTACCTGCCGAGGGTTGTCGATGTTTCGCACCTGATCGTTCTGGAAATAGATGACGCCGCCGAGGTGGTACTTGGCCACTACTTCCGTAGGCGTCGAGACGCCGAACTCGCTGGTGTTCTTCGCGTCGGGCGTGTTGGCATCGGTGCCGTGCACGTACGTGGTGAAGAGCTGCCCGACCTTCTCCGACAGTGACATCCTGCTTATCGCGGTAGTGACCCAAGGGTTCATAAACTGGTTGTTTACCGTGCGCTGGCTCTGCGGTGTCCGCTGGGTCGTCGCGGCGGCAGATGGTGCGGCGCAGTTGAGCGAGGCGAGCGTCACCACCGTGAACGTGGTGAGTATCGGACGGCGGATCTTCCCCAACGGCGGCATTGCGACCTCCTGCCCGGTGTGACGCACTGAAAATTATCACCAGTGTGCTGATATTACCGGTAAGTTAGCCACCAATGCACAGTGCGGTCAACCGGTTGCATGGGGGTAAATAGCGAGTTTCGCCGACCGTTGGGTGGGCAATGGGGTTGGACGCAAATGTGGGCGGCGCCCGCCGACCTATGTCAGCGGGCGCCGCCCATCAGCGCGGACAACTCGGGTTACCAAGCTGCAACTGATGTCGTCGCAAATGTACGAACTCGGCGTCCGGCGTCCCGGGTACGCAGTTCATTGACGACAAGCCTCCCGCGGCGTGCTGCGCGTGGGTGCCTGGTGTCCGCGCACGGAGTTCGGACGGGGTGGGCTCCAGCTTCTCCTCGCTGGGCCCCTGGCCGATCCGATGTCCGCACCTGCAGTCTGTACCCGTGACCGGCGTCACGGCAAGACCTCAGACGGGTGCACCGGTCAAGCCACGGATTGTGTTGGAAAGACCGAACTTCAGCTGATTCTGGGTAGTGGTACCGCCGAGCGGGTGGGGATAGTTATGGCTGGACGGCCACAGGGCCACAACAGCTCCACTCTCGGTTCCGCTTTGCCGAGTTCAGTCCTTGCGTCGGCGCTGTATCCCGTACCAGGTGACCCCGGCCGCGACAGCCCCCAACCCGACAGCGGTCGCCGCCACCGTGGTCGCTGACGGCGATGTCAGCCTGCCCGTCGGCGACACCGCGCCTGAGAAGGTCCGCACCTCCCATGCCCGCTCGGTCGCGATCCTGCGCAGCCCACGGTTCGGATTGACCACGCAAGGGTGGCCTACCGCCTCCAACATGGGGAGGTCGGTGACCGAATCGGTGTAGGCGTAACAGTGTTCCAGCCGGTAGCCGTGCGTCGCGGCCAACTCGACGATCGCCTCGGCCTTCTGCTCGCCGTAACAGTAGAACCCCAACTCACCGGTGTACTTGCCCTCGGCTATCACCATCGACGTACCCACGCTGTGTCTAGC
>JBOHEL010000360.1:0-5356 GCA_050700995.1 Sciscionella sp.
CCGGTCGGCCCCGCCGGGCGGTGTGCTGTTACTCCTCGCCGGTCTTGCCCTCGGCGAGGCCTTTCGAGATGAGGTCCATCACCGACGAGTCCGCGAGTGTCGTGACGTCGCCGATCGCGCGGTTCTCCGCGATGTCGCGGAGCAATCGCCGCATGATCTTGCCGGAGCGGGTCTTCGGCAGTTCGGCGACGACCATGATCTGCCGCGGTTTTGCGATGGGGCCGATCTCGTGGGTGACGTGGTCTCGCAGTTCCTTCGCCAGTGCGTCACCTTCGTCGGCACTGCCGCCGCGCAGGATGACGAACGCGACTATGCCCTGTCCGGTTGTGGCATCGGACGCCCCGACCACGGCGGCTTCGGCCACCTTCGAATTGGACACCAGGGCCGATTCTACCTCGGTGGTGGAGATGCGGTGCCCAGAGACATTCATGACGTCGTCGACGCGCCCGAGTAGCCAGACGTCACCGTCGGAGTCGTACTTCGCACCGTCGCCCGCGAAGTAGTAGCCCTGCTCGGCGTAGCGCGACCAGTAGGTCTCCCTGTACCGCTCGTCATCGCCCCAGATCGTGCGGAGCATGCCGGGCCATGGCTTGTCGAGCACCATGTACCCGCCGCCACCCTTGCCGACCTCATTGCCTGCCTCGTCGACGACCTTGGCCGAGATGCCGGGCAGTGGCTTCATCGCGGAACCGGGTTTGGTCGCAGTGACGCCGGGCAACGGGGAGATCATGATGCCGCCGGTCTCCGTCTGCCACCAGGTGTCGACGACGGGCGCCTTGTCGCCACCGATGTGCTTGCGGTACCACATCCAGGCCTCTGGGTTGATCGGCTCGCCGACGCTGCCGAGCATGCGCAGGCTGGAGAGGTCGTACTTGGCGGGGGTGTCGGTACCCCACTTCATGAATGTGCGGATCGTGGTTGGCGCCGTGTAGAGGATGCTGATCTTGTATCGCTGCACCATGTCCCACCAGCGGCCCTGATCCGGCGTGTTGGGTGTGCCCTCGTACATGAACGAGGTGGTGCGGTTGGCCAGCGGTCCGTACACGATGTAGCTGTGCCCGGTAACCCAGCCGATGTCGGCGGCGCACCAGTAGACGTCGGAGTCCGGCTTCAGGTCGAACACGTTGTAGTGTGTGTATGCGGCGTGGGTGAGATAGCCGCCTGAGGTGTGCAGGATGCCCTTCGGGCTGCCGGTGGTACCTGATGTGTACATGACATACAGCGGGTGCTCGGTATCGAATGCCTCCGGGCTGTGTTCCTCGGACTGCCTGCCGACGACCTCGTGCCACCACACGTCGCGGCCGTCGGTCCATTCGACATCCTGCTTGGTGCGCTGCACCACGAGGACGTTGCGCACATCGGGGCACTGTGTGACCGCCTCGTCTACCGCGGGTTTCAGTGCGCTCGGTGCGCCGCGCCGGTAGCCACCATCCGCGGTGATCACGATACGGGCGTCGCAGTCGATGATGCGGCTGCGCAGTGCTTCCGAGGAGAACCCACCGAACACCACCGTGTGTGGTGCACCGATGCGGGCGCATGCCAGCATCGCAATCACCGTCTCCGGGATCATCGGCATGTAGATCGCCACCCGGTCGCCGGTCTTCACGCCTAGTTCGATCAGTGCGTTCGCCGCCTGGCTGACCTCCTTCTTGAGATCGGCGTAGGTGATCGTGCGGGTGTCGCCAGGTTCGCCCTCCCAGTGGTAGGCGACCTGCTCACCGTGCCCGGCATCCACGTGGCGGTCCACGCAGTTGTAGGCGACGTTCAGCTTGCCGCCGATGAACCACTTCGCGAACGGTGGGTTGGACCAGTCGACAACCTGGTTCCACGTGGTCTCCCAGTGCAGCCGCTCGGCTTGCTTGGCCCAGAACGCGTCAGGGTCGGCTTCGGCCTCGGCATAGATGTCCGCTTTGGCGTTCGCCTGTGCGGCGAACTCCTCACTGGGAGGGAACGTCCTGCTCTCGGAGAGCAAGTTGTCAAGAGCGGGATTCTGACCCGATGGCTCGGTCATGGCTTGGAGCCTCCTTCGATGCTGGCGGCTGTGTGCGGTTGCTGCCGACGGTAGTGCGAACCGGCGCACTCCGACAGGTTTCCATGTGCGGTGAGACGAATCTGTTTGAGATGGTCAACTACGGGCTGTCGGGGCCAGCGGGTAGACCGGGAGCACGACGCGCTTCCAGGTCGCGTTGACGACCCCGGCGAAGGATGTGTAGAAGGCCACGATCGCCGTGGCGACGCCGAGCCATCCGCCGACCTTGCCGAGGCTCTCCACGCCACCGAGTTCGGCGAGCACCAGGAAGAGATAGGTGAGCGTCAGCAGCACGAACACCCCGAGCAGCGCGGCGTTGGTGCGGAGCGCGGCGACCGTGAGGTAGGCGGTGACGATCAGGAAGACCAGCAGGAACATTCCGGTTGCGGTAGCCGCCTCCGCCTTCGGCACGGACGGCGCGAAGAAGACGACGAAGGAGGCGAACGCGATCCAGAACGCCCCGAAGGTCGGAAACGCCGTGGCGCCGAACGTGTTGCCCTTGCGGAACTCCCACATGCCCGCGAGCAGTTGGGCAAGCCCGCCGTAGAAGAAGGCGAGCGCGACGACAGCGGAGATCTCGGTGCCCGACCCGACCACGCCAGCGTTAACCAGGCTCAGTATGAGTGTGGTGCTCGCGAACCCCGCCAGCCCTAGTGGCCCGGGGTCGGCGATGTGGGCTCCGGCATCCAGCGCTGGCGCTTCGGTGCTTGCCATGACCTGTGCTCCTCTCAACGGTCGTGTACTAGATGTGCTAATTAACGCCGTGTCAGGCTGCAGCACAACCCGTAGTCGATGAATAATCGATCATGTGCGACGAGTGGGCCACTCGAACGGATGAGTTGGGCCATGTGGGCGACAGTTGGTACACCAGACTGGGTGGTGTGGTGGCTCCCGGTAACCTGCTGTTCGTGACAGATCCGCTGCGCCCACTGGTCGACCTCCCTGGAGTGGCCGACGCCGTGCAGACCGCTCGCGACGCCGTCGACGAGGTGCATCGCCATCCGGCGAACCGTCGCGGTTGGGGAACCACCGCCGCGGAGGCATCGGTGCGTGCCGCGCGTGCTTCGGCCGCGATCGACGGCGGCGCTACCGAGATCCCGGAGGGCGGTGAGGTCGAAGATCCGGTGCTGGCAGGGGCATTGCGGGTCGCCGAGGTTTCCGGCGCGTTGCTGGCGACCTGGCAGCGGGCGCCGTTGCAGGCGCTGGCACGGCTGCATGTGCTCGCTGCCGCGGACCTGATCGACGATCAGGACCGGCTCGGTCGCCCTCGCGCGGGTACCGCGGAGCGGCTGGACCTGCTCGCCCAGTTGTTGACCGGTGGCACGACGGTGGCTGGCCCGGTCCTCGCCGGGGTGGTGCATGGCGAGTTGCTGGCGCTCGCGCCGTTCGGCACTGCGGACGGTGTGGTCGCGAGGGCGGCCGCCCGGCTGACGTTGATCGGTACCGGGCTTGACCCGAAAGGCCTGGCCGTTCCCGAGGTTTCCTGCTTGCGCCGGGCCGAGGAGTACTCCCGACTGTGGAAGGGCTTTGCCTCCGGCGAGCCGGAGGCGGTCGGTGCGTGGTTGGTATTCTGCTGTGACACGCTCGTCGCAGGCGCCAGGGAGGCGAAGAGCATCGCCGACGCCGCCATGGAGGACTGACCACGGCAGGTCTCTCTGCTTCGGCTTTCGCGGTACGGCAAGGAAGCTCGGTGCAGCCGCACTGTCGTAACTCCGTTTGGTCCGTGACAGCATACTAACAGTAAGTCGAACACACATTCGAGTGAAAATGCCTTCACCGATATGCTCGCGGGATTGTTGTCGGTGTCCGCCAGTACGGTCCGTGCCATCAGATGAGAGTGCAAGGAGGCACCTATGAGCGAGCCGGACGCGGTGATGACCAAGATCGGCGAAGGTATAGAGCTGGGCCAGGCCGGGGAGCGAGAAGCCGCCCGGAAGCTGTTTGCCGAGGTATGGAACGAGATTGGTACCAGCGGTGATGCGCTGCATCGCTGCGCATTGGCGCACTCGATGGCCGATGTTCAGGATGATGTGCGCGACGAGCTCGCCTGGGATCAACGTGCGTTGGATGCAGCGGCTCTCGTCACCGACGAGCAAGCGAAGCGGGCTGGCATGGCGACCAAGGCGAGCGGGCTTTACCCCTCACTGCACCTGAACCTTGGCGACGCCTACCGGAGGCTCGGTGATACCGAACGGGCGCGGGAACATCTGGACTGTGGGCGTGCAGCGGTCGGTGCGCTATCTCATCACGGTTACGGGCAGCTGATCAGGGGCGGCCTCGAGCGGCTGGCCGCTCGCCTATCGGCCGTCTGATGGCCCGCGGAGCCTCAGGATCTCAACGCATCCAATGCCACACGGACGTAGCCGTCCGCATGCGAGAGTGCGACCCTGGTCCCGGCAATGTCCACACCGGAGAGCAGGCTTACCAGCGCGACCTTCAATTCCCCGTTTGCCGAGGACAGCGCGTCCGAGCATTCCTCATCCGGGCGTCCGGTCGCTTCGGCGAGGATGCGTACGTTCCTGCCGCGCAGCTTGGCGTTGGTGGCCCGCATGCTGATCATCAGGTTGGAGTAGGTATGTCCAAGCCGGATCATCACCGACGTCGAGAACGCTGTCAGCACGAGCTTCTGGGCGGTACCTGCTTTCATCCGCGTCGATCCGGCAATGGCCTCCGGGCCGGTCTCGACAGCAACGGCGACATCTACATCCGCGTTCGCGGGTGCACTCGGGTTGGAGGACACCAACGCCGTGTACGCGCCGAGGCCGCGTGCGGCGGCTAGCGCACCGAGCACGTATGGCGTGCGGCCCGATGCGGCTATGCCGATGACCACATCGCCAGCCGCCGCGTCGCGTTCGATCTCTGCCGCTCCGCCGGGCGAGTCGTCCTCAGCGTCTTCCACCGCCGCGCGGAACGCGGGTTCGCCGCCGGCATGGTGGGCAAGGAAAAGATCGTCGGGGATGCTGAACGTCGGGATCAGCTCGGCGGCGTCCAGCACCGCGAGCCTCCCCGACGTCCCAGCTCCGACATAGTGCACCCGGCCGCCGGAACGGATCGCAGCCACCGAGACATCTACCAACTCCGCGAGCTGCGGCAGGATCTTTGCCACCGCAGCGGGTACGGCTTGGTCCTCGGCGTTGATGGCACGCAGTACCTCGACGGTGGAGCGCAGGTCGATCTCCACCGTGCGCGGATTGCGTGCCTCAGTGGGTATCGAAACCCATGCCGGGCGGGAATCGCCTTCCACGGTGTCGTTGCCGGGCTTACTCATGTCTCGCGACGCCGCCCGTCCTGGCGGGCTTCCAGACGATGACCGCCGACCGCGTCCCG
>JBOHEL010000361.1:0-5356 GCA_050700995.1 Sciscionella sp.
CGTCCGGTTACGGTCCCGACGGCGGTGCGATCGCCGGGCTGATCCCGATGGCGCGGATGGCGCGGATGGCGCGGCCCGCCGACATCGCGAACGCCTGCCTGTACTTGGCCTCGGACCTCGCCGGTTACGTGACGGGGCCGACCTCGCGGTGCACGGCGGTGGCGACGTTCCGGCCCGCTACGTGGTCACCAAGCGCTGAAGCTTGCCTCGCCGCCGGAGATCGCGGAGCGGCCGGCACCGGTGACCGCGAACCGCGCCGTGCCTGGCTCGCCACGCCAGGTCTCGACGTCCAGCCGCTCGCCGGGGAACACCGGTGCGGCGAACCGGCCCGCCAGCTCGCGCAGGTCGGCGGGGTGCGCACCGAGCGTGCGCGCCAGCGGCAGGGTGGCCGCCGCGAGCGTGCACAGCCCGTGCAGGAACGGGCGCGGCTGGCCGGCGGCCCGCGCGGCGGCCGGGTCGACGTGCATATGGTGGCGGTCGCCGAGCAACCGGTAGAGCGCGGCCTGGGTCGCGAACGTCGGTAGCGGAATGCGCGCTTCGGGCTCGGCCTGCGGTTGCCTCGGGCTCGACGGGCCGCGCTCGCCGCCGCAACCGCCCGCGCCGGGCGCGAAGATCGACCAGGTCGCGACGAAGCACTCGCTGACCACCGCAACGTCGAAGATCGCGGCGCTGCCCTTGTCCCACACCTCGGCGACCCTGGCGGTCATCGCCAGCTCGCCGGAACGCGGCAGCGGCGCCGTCACCCGCAGCCGCTGCGCGCCGTGCACCGCGGTGGTGGTGTCGAACGCGCCCAGCGAGCCGAGCGCGTCCGGCGCCCACTGGGCGAGCGTGAGCGCGAACGTCGGCAGTACCCGAAGCCGCGGCTCGAACACCAGGTCAAGGTCCTCCGCGGGCGCTCCGACCGCCAGCGCGTAGAGGATCGCGTCCCGCTCGGCGTACGCCACGGTCCTGGCGCCGAGGTCGTGGCCGCGCCAGCCGCCCGCCGTCACCGGCCGGCCCCCAGCACCAGCCCGCTGGTCGGCACCCCGGTACCCGCGGTGACCACGACGCTGCCCACCTCGCCTGGCTGGTTGCACGAGGTGCCGCGCACCAGCCGGACGGCCTCGGCGATGCCGTTCATACCGTGCAGGTACGCCTCGCCGAGCTGACCGCCGTGGGTGTTCGTCGGCAGGCTGCCGTCGAGCTCGAGGTTGCCGTCGGCGATGAAATCCTTCGCCTCGCCGCGCGCGCAGAACCCCAGCTCCTCCAGCTGTGGCAGCACCAGCGGCGTGAAGTGGTCGTAGAGCACGGCCGCGCCCACCTCGGCGGGCCTCAGCCCGCTCTGTGCCCACAGCTGCCGCCCGACCAGCCCCATCTCCGGGATACCGGACATTTCGGGCCGGTAGTAGCTGGTCATCATGTGCTGGTCGGCGCCGGAACCCTGCGCGGCACCGAGCACCACCGCGGGCGGCTGCGGCAGCTCGCGGGCCCGCCGCGCCGACACCAGCACCAGCGCCTGGCCGCCGTCGGTCTCCTGGCAGCAGTCCAGCAGGTGCAACGGCTCGGCGATCCACCGCGACGCCTGGTGCTCGGCAAGGGTGATCGGCCTGCCGTAGAACCACGCCGCCGGGTTCGTCGCGGCGTGCCTGCGGTCGACGACGGCGACCCGGCCGAAGTCCTCGCTGGTGGCGCCGTACTCGTGCAGGTAGCGGCTGGCGAACATCGCCACCCACTGCGCGGGGGTGTTCAGCCCGAACGGCGTCATCCACGCGTATGCCGCGCTGTCCGCTCCGGCGTCGGCGGCACGGTCAGCCTGGCCGAGCCCGTAGCGGTACCCGGAGCGCTCATTGAACGCCCGGTAGCACACCACGACCTCCGCCGCGCCGGTGGCGATCGCCATCGCGGCCTGCGCGATCGTGCCGCACGCCGCTCCCCCTCCGTAGCCGACGCGGGAGAAGAACGACAGCTCGCCCATCCCGGTGTTGCGGGCGACGTGGATCTCGGCGTTGGTATCGGCGGTAAACGTCACCAGACCGTCCACATCGGATGGTGTCAGGCCCGCGTCGGCGATCGCGGCGAACACCGCCTCGCAGGCCAGTCGCAGCTCGCTGCGCCCGGATTCCTTGGAGAACTCGGTGGCGCCGATACCGGCGATCGCCGCGGCACCGGCCAGCGGGCTCCTCGGGCCGCTCATCGCTGCCCCTCCCCCGCCAGCGCCACGGTGACGGTCCCGGTGACGTGCGAGCCGAGGCTGTTCTCGCCGCGCACCGTCACGTCGACCTTCCCGCCGTCCACAGCGGACACGCTACCGGTGAGCACCATCGTGTCACCGGGGTAGTTCGGCACGCCGAGCCGGATCCGGATCGCCTTGACGATCGCGCCAGGGCCCGCCCAGGAGGTGACGAAGCGATCCACGAGGCCGTTGGTGGTCAGGATGTTCATGAAGATGTCCTTCGAGCCGCGCTGGTTGGCCAGCTCGGGGTCGTGGTGGACGTCCTGGTAGTCGCGGCTGGCGATCGCGGTCGCGACGATCATCGTCCGGGTGATCGGCAGCGACAGCTCGGGCAGCGGGTCGCCGACGCTCACCTCGGCGGCCGTGCGGGTCGTAGGCGGCGCGGTCATGCGGTCACCTCCTGCTCGGCCAGCACGTCACCGAGGCACGCGAGGGTCGCAGCGGCCCCGCCCAGCGTTCCGGCGAGCTGCCTGCCCCACAGGAAATGCCGGTGCACGGGATAGTCGACGTCCACCCCGATACCGCCGTGCACGTGCTGCACGCGGTGCACCACGGTCAGCCCCGCGTCGCCGGCCCACCAGTGCGCCACCCGCACCGCCCGGTCGGCGGCCGGGTCGCCGTCCGCGAGCGCGGTGACCGCCCGCCACAGCGTGACCCGCATCGCGTCGATGTCGATGTAGCAGTCGGCGAGCTGGTGCTGGACCGCCTGGAAGCTGCCAAGCGGGCGGCCGAACTGCGCGCGGTCGCGCAGGTAGTTCGCGGCATGTGCCAGCGCACCCTCCGCGACACCCAGCTGCACCGCGGCCACCGCCGTCGAGACCTGTCGCAGCGTCCACTCCAGAACACCGTTCCCCGGTTCGCCCACCGCCTTCGCGGCGGCGCCGTCGAGGGTGAGGTTGGCCGCGGCGTCGTGGCTGGTGGTCTCGACGCGCTCCGTCCCGACCCCGGTACCCGCCGAGGGAACCAGGAACAGCCCGGTTCCACGTTCGGTACTCGCCGCGACCAGGACATGGTCGGCGCCGAACGCCGAGGGCACCACGGCCTTCGTCCCGGTCAGCCGCCAGGCGTCACCGTCCGGTGTGGCCAGACAGCTCGGACGCTCGGGATCGGCGGGCCCGAACTCCTCCAGCGCCACCGTCAGCCGTACCGACCCTTCGGCGGTGCCCGCCACCACCGTCGCGCGCTGCTCCGGCGTGCCGTGCTCGGCCACCGCGAGCGCACCGGCCACGGCAGGCCACACCGGCACCGGCGCGACGGTGCGGCCCTGCTCCGTCAGCAGCACGCACAGCGCGCCGAGGCCCAACCCGGCACCGCCGTCAGGCTCGGGCAGCGCCACGCCAAGCAGACCGGCCCTCGTCAGCTCCGACCAGAGCGCTCCGTCCACTCGGGACTCGGATTCCTCGACCTCGCGAACCCGCTGGGCGGTGGCGCGGTCGGCGAAGATCTCGGCGGCGAGGTCGCGTACCGCCAGCAGTTCCTCTCCGAGGGTGAAATCCATCAGCGTTCCCTCCCCACCGGCCGGAACACCGGCAGCGTCAGCTCGTCGTCGACGTCCAGCCAGTCGAGCAGGACGGGCATGTCGATCTCGACCTCCTCCGGCGTGACACCCACCAGGTTGCTGATCAGCCTGGTGCCTTCCGCGAGCTCGACCACCGCCACGATCAGCGGGTAGTCGAAGGCCGGATGTTTCGGGTGGTGGTTGACCACGTAGCTGTACACGGTGCCCTCGCCCGCCGCGTCCACGGTGTCGGACTCGAACGAGCCGCAGTCCGGGCAGCACGGTCCCGGCGGGTGCCGCAGCGCCTTGCACGAGCCGCAGCGCTGGATGACCAGCCGGTGCTCGCGCGCGGCGGAGAACCAGAACGCGTTGTCGCGGTTGATCGCCGGGCGCGGCCGCGGCAGCCTGGGTTCCTCGGCGGCGCGCTCGGATGGCCGGAACCGCAGCAACCGCCAGCGCTGCGTGGCGACCACCTCGCCGTGCTGGTCCTGGTAGGTCCTGCGGCTGGTGACGAACCGGCCCTCGCCGAGCGCGGTGCGCTTCTCCGGCGAGATCGCCTCCACCACCTCGCTCACCGTGACCTCGTCGCCGGGCACCAGCTCGCGGTGGAACTCGAACTCGGAGTCGGTGGCGACCACCGAGGTGTAACCGCCCTCGGCGAGCACCGCGGTGAGCTCGGCACCCACGGTCTCGACACCGGTCGGCGCCATCGTGGCGGCGTAGCCGCGCATCGTCCACGCCTGCACCATCGAGGCAGGGGCCACCACGCCGGCCCGACCGGTGGCTCGCGCCGCCTCCTCGTCGAGGTACACCGGGTTGGTGTCACCCATCGCCTCGACCCAGTGCCGGATCATCGGCCGGTTCACCGGGTCCTGGCCTGGCGCGGGAGGCGCCAACTCCCTCCCGACGAAGGCCCGCAACCGGTCCTCGTAGCTGGAGTTCATGCGCCTCGCCTCGCCCGTGGCAGGTCCAAGCCTCCGGTCGCGACCATGTCGCGCAGGATCTCGTTGACCCCGCCGCCGAAGGTGTTCACGATGCCCTGCCGGGACAGCTGCTCGACCTGCCCGGCGAGTACCGCGCCCGGCGACTCGGGCCGGATGCGACCTGCCGCACCGAGGATCTGCGTGAGGCTGCGCTGCACGTCGATATGTGTCTCGGTGCCGTACACCTTGGTCGCTCCCGCCTCGGCGCCGGACAGCGTGCCCGCGGCGACCGCGCCGGTCATCTTCCAGTTCAGCAACCGCATCGCCTCCAACCGTGCGTAGCTGCGGGCGAACTCCCTGCGTACCCACGGCGCCTCGATCGTGCCGTTGTCCTTGGCCCAGGCCAGCACGCGCTCCCACAGCTGGTACATCCGGCCGCCGAGCGCGGCGAGCCCGATGCGCTCGTGGTTGAGCTGGGTGGTGATCAGCCGCCAGCCGCCGTTCACCTCGCCCACCACGTTCCCGGCAGGAACCCGGATACCGCTGTAGTAGGTCGCGGTGACAGTCAGGCCCCCGACAGTCCTGATCGGACTCCACGAGAACCCGGGATCGTCGGTGGGCACGATCAGGATCGAGATTCCCTTGTGCTTCGGCGCGTCCGGATCGGTGCGGCAGGCCAGCCAGACGTAGTCCGCGGTGTTGGCGCCACTGGTGAAGATCTTG
>JBOHEL010000362.1:0-5352 GCA_050700995.1 Sciscionella sp.
CCCGCAGGCCGTACTCGGTGTCATTCCCCGTGTACTTTCGCCAGATCCGGTCGAGCTGCTCGGTGACCCGCACGCCTTCGTTCGGGTCGTCCTCGGCGATCTCCCTTCGCACCGTCGTCTTGATCGACAGCCAGTGGTAGGCATTTTCCGGGTTGACGAGGATCACTGTGGCATGGGGGTTGGCGCGCAGCCAGTTGACCTTCTTGCGGTGCGTGGCGAGGTTGAGCAGGACGGCGTCGCCCTCGTAGTCGAACCACACCGGGGTGAGGTTGGGCAGGCCGTTATTGCCCAGCACAGCGATGACAGCGGTCACCGGCTCGTCGAGCAGCTTCCGGTAGACCGGATCGAGATCTGCCAGCGCGCCGACGGCATCGCGTTCGCCGACCATGAACTGCCCTGGCTGGACACCCTGCGACACATCTCGAATGTTGGCGACTTTGATGGTCACGTGGCCTCCTCGGTAGGCGTGATATACAGACCATAAGGTCGAAGTGATCCAACGCACAAAGTCGGTGACTTCTGCCGGAACGGAGCGTTCGTGGGTAGCACCAGGGACATCGCCGACGTGCTCGCGGCGGAATTGCGTTCGGCGGGCGTGCGTCGGCTGTTCGGCCTGCCAGGTGGCGGTCCCAACCTCGACGTTGTCGGTGCCGCGGCCGATGCCGGGATCGACTTCGTCCTCGCTCACGACGAGACGGCCGCGTGCATCATGGCCGGCACGCTTGGGTTGCTCACGGGCGCGATCGGGGCGGCGATCGTCACCAGGGGCCCTGGCGTGACGAACGCTGCGACCGGGCTGGCGCAGGCGACACTCGACCGGTTCCCGTTACTGCTGGTCAGCGACACCGTGTCGAGCACGATGGCCTCTCGGGTAGCGCATCAACGCCTCGACCAGCAGGCGTTGAGCAGGCCGCTCACCAAGTGGACCGGAACACTCGGCCGCGCCGCCCCCGAACTGGTGGTGCGCGGCGCGAGCGAGCTTGCGCGCCGCGTCCCGGCGGGCGCCGTACTCCTCGACTTCGATGCCGCCGCGCCTGGCGCCGCTCCGCCCGACCTCCCGCCTGCCGCCACAACCAGCGTCGCCGCGCTGGCCCGAGCTCGAGAGCAGCTGGCGGGTAGCCGCCACCCTGTCGTCATCGCGGGACCGCAGGCCGCGCTCACCCCTGGAGCCCGCGATGCCCTGGCAGGACTTGACTGCCCGATGCTGTGCACGTACCAGGGCAAGGGCGTTGTGTCTGATAGCTCAGCGACGTCGGCGGGATTGTTCACCAACGGGACCCTGGAGCGGCCGCTGCTGCGGCGAGCCGATCTCATACTGTGCGTCGGAGTTGACCCGGTGGAGCCGATCCCGGCGCCGTGGACCTACCAGGCGCCGGTGATCATGGTCAGTCCCGTGCCGGTTCACGGTGACTATTTCGGTGAGCCGACGGTCGTGGTGGGTCCACTCGAAGCGACGCTGCCGCAGCTGCTCGCCGTCGCGGAACCTCGCTGGGAAGTGAACGCGGGGGCGCTGGCTCGCAAGCGCGGCATCGAGTCGCTGGCATACCACGGCCCGGGCCTGTCTCCTCACGACGTGGTGCGTGAGGTGATGCGCGCCGCGCCTGCCGCCAGCACCTTCACCGTCGACGCCGGTGCGCACATGCTCGTGGCCATGCCGCTGCTGAACGCCGAGCGACCGCATCAAGTGCTGATCTCCAACGGGTTGGCGACCATGGGATTCGCGCTTCCCTCGGCGATCGGTGCCGCATTGAGCGGGCCGTCGGAACCGGTGATCTGCATTGTGGGCGACGGCGGACTCAGCATGACGTTGGCCGAACTGGAGACGCTGGCACGGTTGAATCTCGACGTCGTCGTCGTGGTGTTCAACGACGCGTCACTGAGTCTTATTGAGATCAAGCAGACCGAGGGTCAGGGCGGCGCCGGTGCGGTGCGCTACCGTGGCACGGACTACGCGGCGCTGGCTCGCGGCATGGGTGTACCAGGGTGCGCCGTGGAGAGCGCTGCGGAACTTCGTGTGCGGCTTTCCGGCGGGCTGCGGGGTCCGCGCCTCATCGATGCGAGGATTGATCCGGAAGGCTATCGGCATGTCATCCAAGTCAGCCGAGGCTAGTACAGGACAACTAGCCTCGGTGATATTCGGCGTAGTGCGCTGCCAGCGGATCGAGCCCGAAATCGCGCTCCGGGTCACGCCACACCGTATGCACGTGGTTGACGGCCCGCTGGGTGTTGTCGTACTCGGCGAGCAGTCGCGGGCCCTGCAGCCGGTAATAGTGCGGTTCGCCGGGCTCGGTACCGCCCGCCCACGCGAAATGCACCGCACCTAGGTGCTCGCCTGCGACCTTGGCCGCTTCCCTGTCTGCCAAGGCGTCGGGCATCCGTCCGATGTAGACCTCGATGAGGTCGCGAAGCTGGTGTTGCTGCGTGGTAGCCATCTCACGTGCGGCGAGCCCCCGAGGCGTTGTCGTGAGCTTCACCGCCTCGTGGTCAGCGGGGCGCGTTCCGGCGATCTCCTCGCCACGGCGGTGCATTTCCCGCACCCGGTCTCGTAGCCGTGGCTCACTGAAATACCCGCGCCACAGGTCCGGCAACGGGATGACCCGGTCGCCGTCGCCGATCCGCGCACGGTTTCCCGAGACGATGTCAACGGGCGCGACATCGGTGAGTACCGCACGTGCGCGTTGGTCGGGGTCGAGCGCGTTGACGAGGTCGCGTGCGATGTCCTCGGCACCACCGAGGGGGCGCGACTCGCGTCCGCCGAGCAAGGGCGCGGCGGCAGGGTCAGCGCCGAGGAAGCATGGCGTGCTGGCCTGCACCTCACCGTCGAACACGAGATGATGGAGCGAGACATGGTGCCCGCCGAATCGCCATGACCAGGGCTCGCTGCCGCCGGGCTCACCGAAAACCCGCAGGTAGTACAGCCCAGGGTCGCGGCCACGTTCACGTCCCCAGTCGACCTGCCAGCCCTCGACTTGGTCGAGGACATTCTCCAGGCCCATGATCGTGCAGGTTGTCACGTAGGCGGGACGTGACAGCCCCGTTGACACGAGCCGCAGGGCCATGCGCTGTTGGTCGGGCACCATCTGACCGATCGGCAATCCCCCGTGGTCGGTCGGCGTGTAGTACCAGCGCAGGCGCTCCCGTTCCGAAGGCCATGGGCGGACCGCGTGTTCCCGCTGCGCGGGCCGTAAGCTGTCCAGCCAGTTCGTGGCCGCCCGCGCCATCCGGGTCGCCGACTCGCGAGTGTCTCCGTCTGATTCCACGCTGTTCGGCTCCACGAAGCCTCCTCACCGGTCTACTCGCTACCGAGCGACCTCGTCCGGACGGTAGCTTCACGGCATGCCGTCGACATCGCCCGCTGCGGCGGGCGGCCCCAGGACCGATACTTCACCCGATTCACCGTCGTTGTCGCTATCTGGTTCAAGAAACGGCGCCGAGTTGCATGACATCCCAGACGATCAACGCGAGTTGCAGCTCCAGGCGCGTGTCCGGCCGCCGAAGATCGCGGCCGATGAGCTCCTCGATCCGGGCCAGCCGGTAGCTGACCGTGTTTACGTGCACCACCAGCGCTTCGGCTGTCGCCGCGGTCGCGCAACCGGTTCGCATCCAGGCGCGCAGCGTCGCGATGAGGTCGGTATGGCGGCGTTCGTCGTGTGTGCGCAGTGGCAGGATCAGTGACTCGGCGAAACGGCGCAGCTCACGCGGTGGCGTGCCGCCATGCAGCAGCAGCACTGCCACGTCGAGGTCACGCAGGTCCACTACCCCACCTGGGGTGGTGTGTTGGCGCAGCCGTGCCGCGTTCGCGGCGAGCCGGTAGGACTGCGCGTATTCGGTAGGTTGTGTCACCGCGGGGCCGATCACCAGCGTGATCACCGAGGGCGACGCCTGCGCTGCGACGTAGTCGTGGATCCTGCGCAGCGCCGACGCCGGTTCGAAGCGCACCGGTAGCAGCACGACAAGTGCGTCCTCATAACGGCCGACGAGTACCGGTGCGGGTTCGGCGGCAGCGCGGAGATCGCCGAGCCCGCCTGGCACCCGCTCATCGCCTTCGATGGTGAGCAGGCAGATCCAGTGCGGTTCGGTGAGGTCGTGGCCGAGGATGGCGGCCCGATCGAGAATGGCCTGCGGCTGCGCCAGACCATCGGGACGGAGTAGATCCGCGATGAGGTTGCCGGACACTCGTTCTTCCACCTCGACGCGGTGACGACGTTTGAGCACCTCTACGCCGACCACCAGTGCGAATCGTTCGATCATCCGTTGTCGCCCTCGGTCCGGTGCCGTCCGCAGCCCGGTGATCCAGAGCCGTCCCACCAGCTCGCCACCAATCTGGACCGGTGCGACCCAGATCTCGGCCTTCCCCCGGATGCGTATGACCTCGTAGCGGTCGGCACCGACCTGGGCGCCCTGAGCGTGGCGGCGCTGGGAATTCATCGGGGGCGGTTCGTAGCGCCGGGTAGCGGCACTCGCCAGCACGCTGCCGTGCCCGTCTTCCACCGTGACCGATGAGTCGAGGATCTCGGCGAGCGAATCGACCAAGCCGCCGAGCCCGATGTCGTCCAGGACCAGCTGCATGAGCCTGCGGTGTTGCTGCTCGGCCCATTCCAGCTGTTCTCGCCCGCGCCGCAGCTCGCCGATGATGTGCTGCTGCTCGGCGCGTAGCCGCGCGGCTTGCACCGCAATGGCGGTCTGCTCCGCAAGTAGCTCGACGAGTTCCATCTCCGTTCGGTCGAACTCGTGCGGGCTCTCGCGATAGCCGACCAGCAAGCCTGTTATCTCGTCGGCGGCGCGCAGCGGCGATGCGACGAGGCTGCGGTACCCCTGTGCTGGTGCGAGGTTGCGCAGCCTGCCGTACAGGCTCGTGGTGCGGACGTCGGATACCGCGATGGTTCGGCCCTCGCGGTAGGCGCGGGCCGCAGGCGTGTCGAGGTCCGAACCGGACGGTTGGATCAGTAACGAGCCCTCGTCGCTGATCAGGGCGATATAGTCCGGCGTCAGCCCGCACGAGCCCGCCACCCTCACGCGTTCCCCTGACTCATCGGCGAGCATCGCGGCGCAGTAGTCGAACCCGATCAGCGCGCACCCCTGCTCGGCCACCCTGGTCAGTAGCGCGTCGAGTGGTTGCGCGGCATTGACGGCTCGCGCGATGTCGCTGACGGCGGACATCCAGCGGCGCAACGCCGGTGAGACGTCCGACCTGTCCACTCGACGAACCTCCTCGGCCAGGGCGGTCACACCTGGTAATCGCCTTGGGTCCAGCCACAGCCGATCCGTAGTTTCCCTGTCGTCTCACACATGGATTCCGCGGGGACATGCGACAACAATCAATCCTACTGAGGCCCGCGTCACAAGGGCGCG
>JBOHEL010000363.1:0-5348 GCA_050700995.1 Sciscionella sp.
CGGTGCTGTACTACCTGCGCGGCCTGGCCAACGGGCGGCTCGCCGAGATGCCGCTGGCCGAGGCGCTGGACGCGCCGATCCGGCTGGCCGAGTGCGGGGTGGCCGGGCCGCTGGTGGACCTGGTCAAACTGGAGGACATCTCGGCGGATCATGTCGCCACCCTGTCCGGCGGCGAGATCCTCGACGCGGTGCGGGCCTGGGCTGGTGTTCATGACCCCGAGTTGGTGGCCGTACTCGACGGGTCGCGTGATCTGGCGCTGCGGGCGCTGGCGGTGGAACGCGGCGAGGGCGTCCCCAACCCGCGTAAGGACCTGCGCAAATGGTCCGACTTCCGTACCGCCTACGGATTCTTCTTCGCTGAGCTGTTCACGATGGTGACGCGGGCCGACGACGAGCGCCTCGGCGGGCTGGACCCGGAGCTGGTGCTCGCCTTCGTCGCCGATTTCGCCGAGATCTACCAGCCGATGGACGACCCTCGGGAATGGTTCGACCAGATCCGCAACCTCGCCACCAAGCACGGCTTCGCGCCCAGCCCCAAGGACTACAAGAAGGACCCCGGCGCCTACCCCGGCTCGATCCGGGAAGCCGCTCAACTCATCCGGGTCGCGCTCACCGGCTCCACCCGCAGCCCCGATCTGCACGCCGTCGCGACCACCCTCGGACCCACCGAAGTCCAGCGCCGCCTCCGCGCGCTCGCCTGACCGGCCGACGGCCGCACTGTGTCACTGATGAACACTCCGTGCCCGGCGAGCCCAGGCTGCCCAGGGTCAGCGCAGTCGGTCGAGTTGGGCTCGGACGGGGAACGGCACGGTGGTGGTGAACACGCCGGTGGCCGCGCTGCAGTCGGCGTAGCCGAAGTCCTCGGCCAGGTGGTGGGCCAGCAGCGATACCGGCCGGTCGAGATCCACGATCCAGTAGTGCGATACCGGCGTCGGCGTACTCGTGCCGCTTGGTCACGTGGTCGGTGCGCCGGGAGCCCGGAGAGACGATCTCGACCACGACCAGCACCTCACTGGCACGGATGGAACCCGCCCTCGGCACGTACCCGATACCGGGCCTGTCGCTCGACGATGACCAGGTCGGGACGGCGGGACCAGCCAGGCTGACCAGCCGGGGAGAACCGCAGGTCGACGTCGAGATCGGTGATGGCATCGAGATCGTCAGGTAGTTGCGGCACGAGTTGCATCGCCAGCGCAAGCGCAGCGTAGTTGTGGTCCGCGCTGGGACTCGGCGACATGTGGGACCGGTCAGCTACAGGAGGGCAGGGCATATGTTCACTGCGACTTACCGCACATGGGACAGCGCACATGTTTGTTCCGCACCCAGCTGTCGCCAATGAGTTTGACCTCGGCGAGATCGCCCCATCCGAGAGGTGATACGGGGATGATTCCCAGAATACCTTCGGTCGGCCACTTGCCGACTTGGTTACCGCGTAACACATAGGCTTCATCATCGCCACGCTGCCAGCGGATAGTGCAACCTGATTTAAGGTATGCCCAACCAGTCGGCGCTGTACTAAACTTAGCGCCTCCTCGGCTCATGCGGTTTCGTCCTTCTTGTAGCTCTACGCCTTCTCATCGACGTGTGTAAGGACCTCGATGAGGCTATCGACCTGCGCAGTTGCAGGATCGCCCCAATTGCTACCCGCACAGTGCCTCAATGGACGGTGACGATCACGGTCGAGTTCAGGTCCCGTCGACCCTTACCCGATAGCGTTCGCCGGAAGATGCTCATAATCCGGAGATAGGCCCACCCCGTTGGTTGGTTCTTCGGTATAACCCCGCCGCTTCATGTGCCGTCACCACGGTGGTAGCTCCGCGCTTCGCTGACAGCCTGCGTCAACAGCTCGATCAGGCTATCAGCTTGTGCAGGCTCTAAAATAGCCTCACGAAGGAACGAGGAATCAATGGACAGCCACACCTTCCCCCGGTACACCGCGACAATCACGGTGACATTCACACCCTGGCGAGGCTTCGCAGTCAGCTTCCGGTGAGTCGTATTCAGCCACGGCCTCATATGCCTTCACCATCGACACCCGAAGGTTCCGCAGCAAATGGCTCCTGCTCCACCCGAGCCCGAATCAGCCCGGCCAGCCGAATGAGCCTGTAGCCAAAGTCCAGTTGCGCGGTCACGGACAGCGAATCAGTGAGGATGCCCGCGGTGAACAGCCCCAACTCCTGACCGAGCTTGTTCAGCTCGTCCAGGAGGGAGCGATCGTCATCGGTGATCATCGCGCAACCGCCGCAGACGCTCCTCACGCTTGAACACCGACACCAGTTCCCGCGTCAGCGGCTGTGCCTCCGCCGCACTCAAATAGATATTCATGCCCGTCGGGTAGCTCTGGAGAACAAGGCACCGTCAGCTAAGCCGGACACAAACACCGTGGGTGACAAAGCTGTACCAACCTGGCCACCACCACCAACCTGTCGAGGTTCGTCCTGGCCCGCCGGATCGTCTTCGTGTGCCATTTTCCGAAGCCCCCCGTTTCGCCTGCCTGCGTATGAGCGGCACCCAGGGCCGGGGGCGAGCTACCGTCCTTGGGGCCAGACGTGGTTCGGAAGCACTGCCTGCCAGTCATTCCGGAACCTCGCTGCTCAGGGGAGGATGAACAGCGAGCCCAACTGGCAGGTACCGACCACGCCCGGGTAGCTCGGACGTCCCGGCCCTGGGGGCCTTGTCAATACCTTGTCAGTCCCACTGGCTGCAGCCCATCCGGAGCAATAGCCATTTCTCGATCACCGCTCGTCCCGGATGTTCCGATACCGTGGGAAACTTCTGCCCTGGGTTGGGTAGGTCTCACGTAGCAGGTATCGTCCCTCTGCTGGGAACGAGGGCTGCCCCGGAGTTCAGGTGCGGGGAACGGCAAGGAACAAGGAAGGTGTTATGGGCGGAGTACGCAGTCAGAAACAGGAGCGCGCGCAGCTGGTGGGTTCGCTCCGGGCGGCAGGTAAGTCATGGGTAGAGGTAGCAGCGGTACTCCAGCAGCGCTACCGTCTCAATGCACGCGTGGCCTTTCGCTATGCCCATGGCTGGAGCCAGCGCTGGGCGGCTGACGAATGGAATCAGCGATGGCCGGATGAGTTGAAAACCTTCAAGAATTTTTCGTACTGGGAGTCCTGGCCCGGCAGTACCGGACACGCGCCGTCGTTCGAGAACCTCAGCAAGCTGGCTGAGCTTTATGAGTGCGCGGTCAGTGACTTGCTCGTCGACCTACCAAACTTCCGCCACTGTGATACAGCAACCAGCTCAGATACCAGCAATGCTGCAGACAAACCACGAGCTATCCTCCCGGCCGGGAGTAAGCTTGGTAGCAAAATTGCGTTGCCGAGTCGGAATGGTCAGGACGGATGGCGCCACCCTACGGCCAGCGTGGCTGAGGATCTAGATGCGGCACTGGAGAGTATTGGGAGGTTGATGGGTGGCCAACCCAGAGCGGACGACGATATGCTGCGTAGAAGGTTTTTGGGATCATCGTTTGCGATCGGGCTCTCCGTGGTTCTGTCGGAGTCCGGTGATCGGAATGTCGGCACAGATTTGATCGACGCACTACATAAACGCAATGCGCGATTGCGTCGTCTTGATGATTTTCTCGGTGGCGCAGAGACGTACAGTCTGTACAAGGCAGAGCTGGATTCGACGATCCAATTCTTCCGAGAGAGGAACTGTGTAGAATCCACTCGTTGTGCACTGCTTGGGATAATAGCTGAACAGGCGCAACAGGCTGGATGGGCCGCCTTCGATGCCGGGTACAATCCAATTGCCCGACAGCTTTTCCACTTAGCCCTGTCGGCTGCCCAGAGCGCGAATAACTCGTCATTGGCTGGAAATGCGCTTGCTTTTTTGGCCTACCAGGAAGCGACTCTGGGTCGACCAGCGATAAATCTAGCGAAAGCCTCATGTCAGGTAGCCGGCGATGATGCACCAGCCACCGTTCGAGCACTGCTGTGGGAACGCACCGCATGGACCTTTGCAAAGACCAAGCAACCACTGGAGACCGAACGCGCACTCGCCGAGGCCGGTGAAGCGCTCAATGACAGTGGTGCCATACGCCAGCCTGACTGGGCGTCATGGGTCGATTTCCGTGAACTGAAGATTATGACCGGTCGCTGTTGGGCAGAATTGCAACGCCCTTTGCGCGCCGTGGAGCCATTAGAGACTGCACTAGCAGATTTTGATGATACCCATGCCCGGGATAAGGCGTTGTACCTATCGTGGCTTGCGGATGCGTACCTCGACGGCGGCGAAGTTGAGCAGGCGGCTTCTACCATCAGCCGCTCACTTGACCTGTCCACTGGAGTGGAATCCATTCGCCCACGGCAACGCATAAATGTCGTCCTGGGACGCCTGAATCCACACAGAAAATTGGAGACCGTTCGTAGTGTCCTGGATCGCGCAACTCATCAGCTAGAAGGTCAGCTTACTTAATCACTTCCGCGCGTCGTGGTCTGAGCTATCCACCTGAGATAGTCCGCTGAGCCGAGCACGATTGGAGTCGCTACAATTTCAGGGTTACTCCACGGGTGATTCCTATATAGGTAAGATTCCAGCTCTCCATATCGATCCTTCGTCGTCTTGAAGATCACCTGCCATTCTTCGCCCTGGCCAAATTTTTCCAAATGCCAGAATGTAGCCGTTATAGGTCCAACAATCTGGGCTGTAGCGGCCAATCTCTCCTCGGTTATCGCCCTCGCCAATTCCAGAGCCTGTTCCTGAGTCTCAGTCGCTGTCGTCACCTGCACGTAGTCCGCCATGCAGCCGAGGCTAGCCAGTCCGATTACCACTGGCTGACGGTGTGTCCCCGTCTGCCGTCTGTGCAGCGCTGAGAGCCACGCTGAGCCGCGATCACGCCGCGGCCGGTGTCCTGGGGGTGGCCGGGGGGCCACCCCCAGGACACCGGCCGCGGGAGTGGTGCTGTGGGCCGCCCGGCTCGCGCGGGGGTCGCCGCCTTCGCACTCGTTGTCACGGGTCGTGATCGTCCACGTCCGTCCACAGACGCGGATGCGGCCCTACGCGCGTAGTCGCACACGAGGCCGTGGACGGACGGGCGGTCACTGTGGGTCATAACCCGCGCACCGCGAATGATGGCTCTGCCCCGGGTCGGCTCGCTGAGCCGCGATCACGGTCCGGGAGGCGAGCAGGGAGTTCTCCCTGCCCCGTCCTCCCTCCCCTGGCCTGCGCAGATCCTGGCCAAGGAAGCAGTACGGGTACGTGTCGAGCACGGCGTTGCGATCCTCGCCCGGCCCGAAGGCCGGGCGCTGCCTGGAGACCAGGCTTGACGACACCGCTACGGCGATTCTGTTGCGATCCTCGTCCGGCCCGAAGGCCGGGCGCTGCCGCGGTGGGATTCG
>JBOHEL010000364.1:0-5344 GCA_050700995.1 Sciscionella sp.
GCATCGAGGTGAAGTTGTGCCGTGGCGGCGGGCATGATGTGGCCCATTCCAGCGACGCGCCGAAGCCCCACGGGTCATCAACGGTGACAACCTCGCCGTAGCGGTAGGACTTGAACACGTTGTAGATAAACGGCAGTACCGAGGCACCCAGGATGTAGGAGCCGATGGTAGACACGGTGTTCAGCGTGGTGAACCCGTCGGATGCCAGGTAGTCGGCGTAACGGCGCGGCATACCCTCGTTGCCCAGCCAGTGCTGCACCAGGAACGTGGTGTGGAACCCGATGAACGTCAGCCAGAAGTGAATCTTTCCGAGGCGATCGTCGAGCATTCGCCCCGTCATCTTCGGGAACCAGAAGTAGATTCCGGCGAAGGTGGCGAACACGATGGTGCCGAACAGCACGTAGTGGAAATGCGCCACCACGAAGTACGTATCCGAGACGTGGAAGTCCAGCGCGGGCGCCGCCAGTAGGATACCGGTCAGGCCACCGAAGAGGAACGTGACGAGGAAGCCGATCGAGAACATCATCGGCGTCTCGAAGGTGATCTTTCCCTTCCACATGGTGCCGATCCAGTTGAAGAACTTCACACCTGTCGGCACCGCGATCAGGAACGTCATCAGCGAGAAGAAGGGCAGCAGCACCGCACCGGTGGCGTACATGTGGTGGGCCCACACTGCGACCGACAGCGCCCCGATGGAGAGCGTCGCGTAGATCAGGTTCTTGTAGCCGAAGCACGGCTTGCGCGAGAACACCGGGAAGATCTCGGAGACTATCCCGAAGAACGGTAAGGCGACGATGTAGACCTCAGGGTGGCCGAAAAACCAGAACAGGTGCTGCCAGAGGATCGCACCACCGTTGGCCGGGTCGAAGATATGGGCACCCAGTTGGCGATCGGCGAGCAGTCCGAACAGTGCGGCGGTCAGGATCGGGAACGCCATCAGGATCAGGATGCTGGTGACCAGGATGTTCCAGGTGAAGATCGGCATCCGGAACATGGTCATGCCCGGCGCGCGCATGCACACCACCGTCGTGACCATGTTCACCGCACCGAGGATGGTGCCGAGCCCCGCCATGATCAGCCCGGTGATCCACAGGTCTCCGCCTGCCCCTGGCGAGTGGATGGCGTCGGACAGCGGGGTGTAGGCGAACCAGCCGAAGTCCGCGGCGCCACCGGGGGTCAGGAACCCGGAGATGACGATCGTGCCGCCGAGGAGGAACAGCCAGTACGAGAACGCGTTGAGCCGGGGGAACGCCACGTCGGGGGCGCCGATCTGCAGCGGCAGCACGCAGTTCGCGAACCCGAACACGATCGGTGTGGCATACAGCAGCAGCATGATCGTGCCGTGCATGGTGAACAGCTGGTTGTACTGCTCCTGGGACAGGAACTGCAGGCCTGGCCGCGCCAGCTCGGTGCGCATCAGCAGCGCCATCACACCGCCGATGAGGAAGAACGCCAACGAGGTGACGATGTACATGACGCCGAGCTGCTTCGGGTCCGTCGTGCGGAACATTGACAGCAGGTACGAACCCTTGACCGGCCGTGGCGCCGGATAGGCGCGGGTCGCGATCGGCTTCGGAGCTACGGCCGTCACTACTGCCTCCTGCACATCTCCTGCGTGGTGGACTGCCCGTGACTGCCAGGCAGCCACATCCCGGCATCACCGATCGATGCCTGGCGGCGATCGTATCTTGGAAGCCGGCGGGGCCCCGCACCAGCCCAACGCTTCGGACGCCGACAGGCGAAAATGCCTTGCGGGTGCCCTGACCGGGACTTATGCGGTACCGCAAGGTCAATACCCAGCGCGGGAGAATACTGTGACACTGCCCACCGATGGCGTAACGGCGGATGCTGGCGTCGTTCGCCGGGTTCACCTGCACACCAGTGGCGCCAGTGCCCTCCGGCAGTTCGGCTTGTCGGGCCGGCGCAGGTTGAGAAGGATGGGCGCATGGACACCCCGCAGGACACCTGGTTCAGCCCGCTGACGCCGCTGTCGTTCTTGCAACGATCCGCGGAGGTCTTCGGCGAGAAGACCGCCATCGCCTACCGGGAGCGCCGGATCAGCTACACCCAGTTCGCGGCGCAGGCAACCCGGCTGGCGCACGCGCTGCGGGCCAGCGGCGTCGGACCAGGCGAGCGGGTGGCTTACCTGCTGCCGAACATCCCCGAAACGCTGGTGGCACATTTCGGGGTCCCCCTCGTGGGTGCGGTGCTGGTCGCGATCAACACCCGGCTCGCTCCGGCTGAGATCCGTGCCATCTGCCTGCACTCCGGCGCGAAGCTACTTGTCGTGGACGCCGGGCTGCACCCGTCCGTGGCACCGGTCGCCTTGGACCTCGATGCTGAGATAGTCACGGTGACCGATCCCGCGTCAGGGGCTACCCCAGATCCTGCCGTCGGTGGTATCTCCTACGAGGAGCTGCTGGCGCGGGGCACCGACGACCCGCTGCCGTGGACCGTCGAGGACGAGCGCGCCACGATCTCCATCAACTACACCTCGGGCACAACCGGCACGCCGAAGGGCGTGATGTACCACCACAGGGGCGCGTACCTGAACTCACTCTCGGAGATCATCCACTCGCGGCACACCCCGGAGTCCCGCTACCTGTGGACGCTACCGATGTTCCACTGCAACGGCTGGTGCACCACCTGGGCGGTGACCGCGATCGGCGGCACGCATGTCTGCCTGCGCGCGGTGGATCCCGAGGAGATCTGGCGGCTGTTGGACAGCGAGGGCATCACCCACCTCAACGGCGCGCCAACGGTGCTGGTGGCCATCGCCGGTGCCGAGGGGGCGCACCGAATGGCGCGCGAAGTGATCGTGACGACCGCGGGCGCGCCGCCGAGTCCCACGGTGATCGGCCGGATGTACGCGCTGGGCGCCCGGCTGGTCCATGTGTACGGGTTGACCGAAACCTATGGCCCCTACACGGTGTGCGAGGAGCAGGACGGCTGGTTGCGACTGGACCCGGCGCAACGCAACAAGATGCTGGCCCGCCAGGGTGTCGGCATGGTCGTCACGGACGGCGTGCGGGTGGTCGACGACGGCATGTCTGACGTGCCACGCGATGGGGAAACCATGGGCGAGGTCGTGATGCGCGGAAACAACGTCATGTCGGGTTACTTCCACGACCAAGATGCCACCGCGAAGGCGTTCCGGGGCGGCTGGTTCCACTCCGGCGATCTCGGCGTGTGGCACCCGGACGGCTACATCGAGCTGCGGGACCGCGCCAAGGACATCATCGTCTCGGGCGGCGAGAACATCTCCACGATCGAAGTGGAAGCGGCGATCGATTCCCACGCCTCGGTACTTGAGGTGGCCGTGGTGGGCGTGCCGAGCGAGAAGTGGGGCGAGCGGCCGAAGGCATTCGTGGTGCTCCGTCCCGGTTCCGAGGCCACGGTTGAGGAGATCGTGGCACACGCCCGAACGCAGATCGCACGGTACAAGGTGCCCGAGAACGTCGAATTCGTACCGGAACTGCCGAAAACCTCCACCGGCAAGATCCAGAAGTTCCAGCTTCGCGAACGGGAGTGGCAGGACAGGCAATCACGGGTGCAGGGCTGAGCTGCGAAACCGGGTTCACGGGCAGACACTGACACGGTGGACTCCCCGGTTCGAGTGGAAGTCAGAGTCACCGGCGTGGTGCAGGGCGTCGGTTACCGACCGTTCGTGCACGCACTCGCCACGCGGTACAGGTTGGCAGGGCAGGTCGGCAACGACACCGCAGGGGTATTCATCGACGCGGAGGGGCCTTCCGGCGCCATCGACGGGTTCCTCACCGCGCTGCGGAGCGAGGCCCCACCGCTCGCCGAGGTGGAGCGGGTGACGGTGCGGCGGTCGTCACCGTCCGGCCACACCGGATTCATCATCGCGGCGAGCGACGCCGGTGGGGAGCGCACGACCCTGGTGTCAGCGGACTCCGCGACCTGCGCGGATTGCCTTACCGAACTCGCCGACCCAACCGACCGCAGGTATCGCTACCCGTTCATCAACTGCACCAACTGCGGGCCACGGTTCACCATCGTGCGGGACGTTCCGTATGACCGGCCACTGACAACGATGGCGGGCTTCACGATGTGCCCGCCGTGCGCGAGGGAATACCACGACCCCACGGACCGCCGGTTCCACGCGCAGCCTGTGTGCTGCCCCGAGTGCGGACCCCGAATGGAGCTGCTCGACGCGCGGAGGGAAGTGCTGGATGGCGAGGCGATCGCCGCCGCCGCGCGGCTGCTGCGGGAGGGCAAGGTGCTCGCGGTCAAGGGGCTTGGCGGTTACCACCTCGCGGTTGACGCGGGCGATGAGGCCGCCGCCGCCGCCTTGCGCGCGAGGAAGCACCGTGAGGACAAGCCGTTCGCCGTCATGGCGGCCACAGTGGCCGCCGCACGCGAGCTCGCCGCGATCGATGCGTCCGCAGCGGAACTGCTCACCAGCAGACACCGCCCGATCGTGCTGCTCGCGCGGCGGCCCGATGCGGCCGTCGCGGCGTCGGTCGCTCCCGGCAACCGGGAACTCGGCGTGATGCTCCCCTATACCCCGCTGCACCACCTGCTGCTGGCGGCAGTCGGTCGCCCGATCGTGCTCACCAGCGGCAATGTCTCCGACGAACCCATCGCCTTCCGCGACGGCGACGCGTTCGAGAGGCTGCTAGGCATCGCCGACGCGTTCCTCACCCACGACCGTGCCATCCACATCCGCACCGACGACTCGGTGGCGCGGTCGTGGCGCGGAAACCCCATGCTGCTGCGGCGTTCCAGGGGATATGTACCGGAGCCGGTCTCGCTGCCGATGCCGTTCCAACGTCAGGTACTCGCCTGTGGCGCCGAGTTGAAGAACACCTTCTGCCTTGGCAAGGATCGGCACGCGTTCATCTCCCATCACGTAGGCGACCTGGAGAACTACGAGACGCTGCGCTCGTTCACCGACGGGATCGCACATTTCCAACGCCTCTTCGAGATCGAGCCCTCGGTGCTGGCCCATGACCTTCATCCGGACTATCTGTCAACGAAGTACGCGCTGGAACGGTCACTGGACAACGATGTAGACCTTGTCGGGGTGCAGCACCATCACGCGCACATCGCCTCCTGCCTCGCGGACAACGCCGAGGAAGGCCCGGTCATCGGCGTCGCCTTCGACGGCACCGGGTTCGGCACCGACGGCACGGTGTGGGGCGGCGAGTTCCTGCTCGCCGAGCTGTCCGGCTTCCGGCGCTTGGCTCACCTAGTCCCGGTGCCGCTGCCTGGCGGCGCCACCGCGATCCGACAGCCGTGGCGGATGGCGGTGTCCTATCTGGACGCGGCCTTCGACGGCAGGCCCCCGGCGCGGCTGGATGTGTTGCGCCGTCACGAG
>JBOHEL010000365.1:0-5335 GCA_050700995.1 Sciscionella sp.
TGGAACATCGATCTGCGCGCACACCGCGTTCCACCACTCCCATTCAGGCCTGCCACGGATGTGGGTCTGGCTTGTCGTGCGCTTCCTCGGGATCGAACCGCCCAGCAAAGTGATCGACGCCAACGGCAGTGACGAGCGCATGACTTCGATCACGGCGACGAGGCCCATGACGGCTTCCGCATCGGCGCGCTCGACGTACAACTGGTCAAGGATGACATGGATGGCGGGGATCGGCATACGGGTGGCCATGGCGATTGTCCTGATGCGGGCGACAAGTCGTATAGCGTCGCGGTGGCGCGCTGGGAAGGCTCGGACGCCGAGCTCAGACTTGCCAGATTCCCACAGTAGCCTGATCCTTGCGAGCTGCCGCTCGCTGACGGAGATCGGCACGACTGGCACGAATCGTGGCGCGTCGATGATCTGTGAGTCCAGGCCGAGTGCGTTGTCAATTCGCCGTTCCAGCTCGTGAAAGACACCGTGCGGAAACGCCGCCAGCTCGCTGGCGGCTGATAGCCAGGAGATATCGATCCAGGTCGGTTGCCTCGCGCGGGCGCGTTCCGCGACACACATCACGAGGTCACGAATCACCTGGCGACGCTCGTCGGCGGGCAGCGAGTCCAGCAGTTCCACCATCGGGATCACCGACGCTCGGGTCTGCGACAACGCTTCCAGTTCGCCCGTCTTGCTCTTCAGTGCCACGAGCGGCATGTCCTTGGCGTCGGGCATTGGTCAGCCCAGCCGCGCTTCGAGGTCGTTCAGCATGGCGTGTACCGGCGCCCAGCACAGCCCTACGCTGTCGCGATCGAAGTCCGGTTGCTCGGCCATCTCCTTCCTCGGGTGCACGAAATTCCGGTAGTCGCGAACCTTGTGCATGAATCCCGCCGCGTCAAGCTGGATCCACCCTTTCGTATGCACGGTATCGATCAGCAACTCCAGGCTCGCGCGATCCGGCCGTATTCGCGGACCCTTGCCCTGCGCGACGTCGTTCTGCTGCCACTGCTCGTCCCGCTCGGTCAGCATGGCCAGCAGCATGCCCTCTACGAAGCTGCCGATACCGATGATCGCGAAGGTGTACGCTCCGCCGGATTCGCAGATCCGAGTCTCCTGGAGCCGCTTCAACAGCACCCGGACCGTCCTGTCGTCGCGGATGAGCCTGGCGAGACGCCCTTCCACATCAGGCGGCTCGGAAAAGAGAAGCTTCGCACCATCGGCGCCAACCTCACCGAGCACCGGCCGACCGGATACATAGGTGACCACGAGCTGTTCCGGCGCCAACCTCTCGTTGACCACGGTGCGGAATTCCTCCGCCGACGTCATCCCGCCGTCGTACTCCAGCGGATCGCAGGTCCGGCATATCAACCGTTCTATCGCCGCGTGGTCGTCGCGGTGGTCCCCGATCTGGTCGATCAGCCAAGGCACGCGCGCGGAGCCGTCGTAGTCGGGCGCGTCATGCCACCCGGAATCGCGTAGCAACCGCGCGAGCTGCCATCCCTTGCGCTCGTAGGGCCCGCCTGCGTCCACGATGACCTGCGCGAGGCGTTGCACGGTCTTGGAGTCGAGCGGGAACATCAGCGCTCCTCCCCGTCTGCCAGTTGTTGGGCGATGCCTGCGGCATGGCGCAGCCGTTCCACAATGCGCGGACCACGCCGCTGGAAGCCGAGATCGTTAAGCGCCTGGTCGATGCGTTCTTCGCGGTCAAGCGGCAGCCCATCGCTGATCAGCCATCGGCACTCTGCGATGAGTGCTGAGTCGCTGTACTCGGGCGTTTTCAGGCCTCTAGGTACATCCGGTCGCGGACTTCTGCGCACCACCGCAGGCGCTTGCACCTGCGGTGCGGCCACAATGCGCGCAGGCACGGGCTCGAGGTCCGCCTCTGCCATCGCCCGTTCCCAAGCCTCAACGATCCTGCGCGTTTCGGCCTCTGGATTGGAGTACCACGCCGACGCCCAGACCCGATGGAATCGCCAACCGAGCCGTTCAAGGTGTTCCTGCCGAAGCCGGTCACGATCCCGCGCACTTCGCGCACGGTGGTAAACGTCACCGTCGGCCTCGACCGCCAGGGTCATGTTGCCCGGCTGGCCCCGGTGTTCGAGTGCGAAGTCGATCCGATAGCCGGACACACCCCACTGTGGATGCACGGTGATCCCGTGATCGGTCAGCCGTTGCGCGATGGCGCGTTCGAATCCATTGAGCTCCCCACCCACCGACCGGCCGACAGCGGCAATGTCGCCACCGCGTTCAGCGAATTCCAGGTAGCGCCGCAGCAACTCGGTTCCGGTGACCGTGTCCGAAGTGGCCAGCGCGACCGGCGGGAATGAGCTGACCACTGTCATCCGCCGCTTCGCTCGCGTCACGGCGACGTTGAGACGGCGCTTGCCGCCCTCCCGATTCAATGGCCCGAAGCCCGTTCGGTTCACGTTCCCATTGGCTTGTTTAGCCACACCCACACTGAGAATGATCGCATCGCGCTCATCGCCTTGAACGGTTTCGATGTTCTTGAGGAAGAATCGCCGGCTGAGACCTGCCTCGGTTGAAAAGCATTCCGCGAGGTCCGTTCGCTCGGCCTGCATCGCTCGGACAGCCTGCTCGACACGCTTCAGGTGGGTCGCACCGAGCACGATTACTCCGAGGCTTTCCTGTGGACGTTGCTCGGCGTGTTCGATGATGAGTTCCACCACCCGCTGCGCTTCCTCGATTGAGGAGCCGCCCTGGCCCGGCGACGCCACGCCGTCGACCACGTCAAGCCGTACCGGGCTTTCCCGCTGCCGTCCTGGGAAGGTAACCAGGTCGTTGCCGTAGATCTCGTTGTTGGAGAATTCGATGAGCCGCTCGTCCTGGCTGCGGTAATGCCACCGCAGCTGATACTGCTGCTGGATCAGCGGACGCATGGTACTCAGGATTGACTCGTAGTCGCTGAGATTCGTTGAATCCTCGTCGTCGTCTTCCGCCACCATCGTCCGGTCGAAGAAGTTTGTCGGTGGCAGCTGTTTGTCGTCTCCCGCTACCACCAGCCGATCGCCCCGCATGATCGAGGTCACCGCATCATGCGGCTGAATCTGGCTTGCCTCGTCGAACACCACCAGATCGAACAACTTGCAGATCGGTAGGGTTCTGCTCACCACCAGTGGAGACATCGCCCAACACGGCCGCAGCGCGAGTAGCACGTGGGACGCGTCCTCCACCAGCTTGCGTAGTGGGAAATGATGGGACTTCTTGTTGGCCTCCTTGCGCAGCAGTTCCTTCTCGCTTGGGTGGTCGTCACATGCCCTCCGCAGGGCGATCGCGACCTTCCGCCGCACCCGCCGTGCGGCCATCGCGATGTGGTCGATGTCGGCGTCTCGGAACTCTTCGGCGAGCCTGCTCTGCCGCAGGCCCGTGAACTCCCGCAGGACGCTGCTGCGCAATTTGAACTCGTCGGCGAGGCAACGCAACCACATGTGCCGGAACATTCGCTGAGCCTGCTCGGCGGTGGCGTTCCGTTTGGCGATTTCCGCCACCAGATCAGAGAGCCCAGCAGCCGCGAACTTGTCGAGCAGGGCGTGCAAGGCCGGAAGGTGGAATACCATGTCCCTGTCGTCGGACAATTCCCTGAGCGTGTGCTCCATTTGCTGTGTCGGCTGCTGTTCAGGGTGCTGCAGCTGGGCGCACATTGCGACCGCCGCCAGTTGCTCGCGCAGCAGCCGGTAGTCGGTCATGACCTCTGTGAGACCGACGACCTGGGAGGGGCGTGCCTGCGGTCCGCCGAGTGCGCGCCACTGGGTTCGCTGCCTGAGGACCTCGGTCAGCTCGATGTGTAGCTGTCGCTTCTTGGTGACGCCTTGGGTGGAAGCCAGGCGGGCCCGCTTCAGCAGTGCTCGTCGTTGCCGCCATGACAGTTTCCGCTGCGTTGCCGCACGTTCCTTGGACGGTGCCGTGCCGAGGTGCAGGTCGTCGAGCTGCTCGCCGAAGATGTCGCCACCGAATGAGCGCACGCTGCCTGCCACGCCGTCGAGCAGCGAGAGTATGTCTTGCCAGCCGGCAAGGTCGGGGGGCTCCGGCAATGCGGCCTGCCCGAGTAACCGACGCATGCCATGCTGGCTCCGGCCCAGGGTCTTGCTCGTCAGATCGTCCAGTTCGTAGAGCGCCTTGCGTATCTCCTCCTCGCTGCGGATCGGTGACTGCGCCCATGGCGTATCGTGGCGGAGCAGTCGAAGGCCACCCGATTCGACGAACGTTCTGAGGTCTTCCTTCACCCGAGGTACGGCGGATGCGTCCAGCGCGGTGAGCGCGGATCCGCGCACGGAACAACCGGTGGCATCCTGGTTACCGAGCAGCAGGAGTTGCTCCTGCACCAGGTGAGCACTGATGCGCCACGGTTCGCGTTGTTTCCTTCGCTCGTGGGCGTAGCTATCGAGCCGGGCGCGCCGATCGGACAGCCGTTGGTTGAGCTCCTCGACATCGGTGGGCCCCTCCTGTGCAGTCTTGGCGAGACTGTCCGCGAGTTGCTGCGCTACGTGTCGTTTGCTGGTGTTCGTCTGGTGCAGGTCCAGCACGAGGCCGTCTAGCTCGACCTTACTGAGGCGAGCGGTCACGGCCTCGATCGCGGCTCGTTTCTGGGCGACGAACAGCACCGTCTTCCCACGCGCCGCGGCGCCCGCGATGATGTTGGCGATAGTCTGGCTCTTCCCGGTGCCAGGAGGACCTTCGATCAAGATGTGGTTGCCCGCCAGGGCCGCTTCGATGGCTTCTTGCTGTGAGGAGTCCGCATCCTGCACCAGATACTCGTCGGCGGGATCTATGGTCCCGATCGCTTGGGGCCGGTCTGCGGTGGCGTCGGGGAGTTCGTCGGCCGAGGGTTGGCAGCCCGCCATCGCGGCGATCAGCGGGTGCTCGGCCAACAACTCGGTTGCCGCCCGCAAGTCATTGACCATCGGGAGCTTTTCGTACTTGAAGAGGCCGAGCGCGATAGTGCGTTCCAGTTCGACCGCTACGCCGTGCCGTGCTACGACGTCACTGAGTGCTTGATATGCCTGGTCGATCTGCTCGTCGACGTCGACCAACTCGGTGAGCGAGCCATTCACATGCCCGGCGAGGGCATCGATGTCGACCTCGATGCCGTACTCCTGGACGAGTGCGTACAGCAGCACGCGATTGAGTTCGGTGTCGTCGCCGGCCTGCAGCGTGAAGTCACTCTGGGATGCGGTCTTCGCGTGGACAACGACCGGGCGGAGCAGCAGCGGCGCACGCAGGCCCTGCTTCAGGGCGCCGCTGCCGATGCGTGGTGGTGGGACTTTCACCAGGCCGCAGGCCAGCTTGCCGACGTCGAGCCCCTGCTCCTCGCTGATGCCACGGATCG
>JBOHEL010000366.1:0-5321 GCA_050700995.1 Sciscionella sp.
GGCCGTCGGGTTCGTGCTGCCGTTAAGTGGTTTAGGCGTGTTTGATAGCGACGAGGCCTGCAGCATCCGTGATCCTTGTCGCGTAGCGGATCCGGGCGGAGAGCTCGATTTCGCCCGTGCCGGTTTCGCCAACGACCTCCAGGCTGGGCAGGAGGCTGACTGCGAGGTCCACCGGCTCCTCACCGGGCGACGCCTCCGCCGCCGCGCCTTGGGGGATCCGCCGACGGCGGCCGATCAAGACTAACCGGGTCTTCGAATCAGGAGGGTCGAGCGGTTGGGATCGGTGTAGCGCGTTGACGTTCGCCGCGGACAGCAGCTGCTGAAGGACGGAGTAGTACCCGCTGACCAACTCGTTGAGCTTCTTGAGCCCTACCGTGTTGGTGACCAGGCAGGACGGCGCCCGATACCCGGCATTCTCGACATCCGCCCGGGCGTCGATAAGCGGGTCTTGTAGGTCCACGGGGGTGATGGTTGCTTTCGTGATGGTCTTTGGGGCCGTCTTCGCATAGAGCTTCTGCAGGACGTCGTCGTCAACAGTCTTAGCGAGATTCTTGGTCACTGCCATCACTTCGGTGAGCAGCGAATCGGGGGTTGGCGCATTCGCCTGCGCGAGTGTTAGCTGGAACTTTTCTTCTTGGGGTAGGAGGGGTAGAAAGCCCGGGGGGCTCACGATGCCGTCCGCGACCCTGATCTGGCCAGGGTCGCCGGTGTCCCAATGCGGGATGGCCTGCCAAACAATGCTGCACTGCTCGAACGTTTCTCGAACTGCCTGGTTGGCGAGGGCCAACCGCTCAGCGCTCAAGTACATGGCTGCGGCTCCTGACTGACTGTCGCACAAATCATGGCAGACCAGATCAACGTTCGCCCAGCACTTCGCTGTAGTTCTAAAAAGTGGAGTAGTGCACTACTTGTTCAGCAGCGCTATCTCCTGACCCGGGGACATCTCGCCGCGAGCCACCGCGTCGCAGTGCGCTAGGTGCAGTGGTGCGACGGGGTCGTCGGGCAGCAACTGGCGGCATCGTTCGAAGGCGGCGCGTGCCCGGTCGACATCGCCGGCGTCGAACAGCGCGAAGGCCTCGTCGAAGGCGGACTTCGCTGAACGCTTCGCGGCGCGGAGTGGAGCCGAATCCTCGTTGTAGACTTCGTAAATCGTCACCGGTCGGCGTCTGTTGACCACCATGACACGCTCCATGCGACGGACGTCGAACTCCTCCGGATCCGCGAGGCGGGCATAGGTCGCATCGGAGATGAGCAGAGCGGAGCCGTAGCGCTTGTTGGTGCTCTCGATACGCGCGGCCAGGTTCACTGCATCGCCGATGATGGTGAGCACCATGCGGTTCACCCCGCCCACGAGTCCAACCCCTACCGCGCCGGTATTGAGGCCGATTCCAGCCCGCAGTTCCTCAGAGCCGAGTGCCATCCGCTCACGGTTGTGCTCGCGCAACGAGCGCAGCATGGCCAACCCCGCCCGGACGGCGTCGGGCTCCGCATCGAAGACGGCGACGATCTCGTCCCCGCGTACGTCTTGGATCATGCCGTTGTAGCTGATGATCGGGAGCTCGACAGCCCGCAGGAAGCCCATCGCCAAATTGCTCGCCTCAGCTACGTTCATGTCCTCGAGCATGGTCGTGTAGCCCCGGATATCGCTGATGAGCACCGTCATCTCACGCTCGACCCGATAGCCGCTGCGGACGCGGCGAAGGTCATCGATGTCGAGGATGCGCAGCAGTTCGTTGGGTACGAATCTCGATTGCACGTCCATGAGGGACTGTCGGTGCTCATCGGCGGCCCTTAATCGCGCCTCGAGCTGGAAGTTCCACAGGGGTGCGGCAGCCTGGGCGCACAGGAAGGTGACCGCCTCCTCGTGGTCGGCGCCGAAGTTCCTGCCGGGCTCATCCTGCTCGGCGTAAATCACTCCAATTATCTTGTCTTGCACCATTAACGGAACAACGAGGATAGACGGCGTAACTGCCTGATGGTCGGCGGCGACGATGACTGGAGAGCCACCGTCGATCACGCGGCGCACGATATTCCTGTCGTAGGACACCTCGGTCCCTGGGCCGTCCACAATCGAAATGTCGCCGTGATGGTGGATGGCCTTGACCGACAGGCTCTCCGCTTCGCCGGTCAGGAGCAGGACGCGGCCCGCACTGGTCGTGTTCGCGACCGAGCCCAGAATGATGTTGGCCAAGGCGTCCGGGGTCCGCGCTCCAGACAGCGCGCGCAGGAGCTGATGTGCGCCGACCGGGTCGATCCCGGCCGAACCGGTCTGAACGAGATCGCGTCTGAGTAGCCAGGGGTGTTCCCGCGCGAGCCAGTCCGCGCGCACCGCGAAACCCAAAGTCAGCCAGCGCTGGTACGCCGACCGCAGCATGTGTTCATGAAGCGTGGTCCGCCCGGTGTCGGCGTACAGGGCGGCGACCTCCTCGTGGGCGCAGGCACCGATCACCGGAAGCTGGCTTTCCTCGGCCAGTTGAATCGCTTGGTGAAGGTAACGCTCGGCCTTGGCGTGTTGGCCCTGCACTCGCGCCCACGCCCCCTGAATCAACGCGTGCGATGCCGCGTAGTTTTCCGGTGCGCCCGCCGCCCACTTGCGATGCAACGCCAGCGTCTGGCGCACGAAGCGGGCGGTCGAGCGGTCCCGCGGCGCGTAGCGCATCATGCTCAGGGCGCCGATCAGGTATATGAGTTGCGTGACCGCGATGCCGGCCATGCCGCCGATATGCTCGATCGCCTCCGGTGTGGCGGCGACCGCGCCGGCGTGGTCGCCGCACCAGAAGTGCAGGCCCTGCTGCCTGGCCGCGGCCGCGCCCAGGGCCACCTCGTCGCCCTCGCGGCGGGCCGCCGGCAGGACGTCTCGCTCGTCGAAACCGCTCTCGCCGGCGACGAGGAAGGGATCGGCGCTGCGGCCCATCAGGTTGAGGCAATACTGATGCGTGCCCTGACACAGGGCGCTGGGCACGGGCTGGGAACGGATGTGGGGGATCAGCGAGGTGGCGACCGCGTCGATCTCCGCGAGCTGGCGACCGATCCAGACCGACTGGGAGAGCAGGACCGCGACCAGGAATCCGGCGTATTCCTGGTCGCCGAGGTCGAGTGCCTCCTCGATGGCGTCGCTGAGTTGGCTCAGGCCATCGCGGAGGGGGTGTTGCCAGTGGCGGATGAAGTTCAGGTACATGAACATCGTCTGCGGCCGGGCCTCCCGGAATTCCGGGCGCTCCGCAAGCAGCATGCCGACCTCGCCGAAGCGCTGGCTGCGTCGGTGATCGCCCAGCATCACGAGCAGAAGCCCATAACTGGCGAGCACCAGCGGCGAGGACGGTGTATGGCCGTGGGCCAGAGTGAGATCGAGTTGCTTTCGCACCAGCAGGGGGAAGAGGTTGGGCCGGACGATGTACGACATGCTGCGCAGCTCAGCGAGGATCCGCTGGATCTCGATAACGCGCCGGTCATCGCAGAGCGGCAGCCGCAGGAGCCGCTCGGTGCTCCAGCGGCGCATCGTCAGCCTCATCCGGACCAGCGCGTTGCCCATCCGTGGCTTGCCCGCATCAGCCGGCATCGGTTCGCCGAGCTCGTCGAGCGCCTGCAGCCCAATCTCGAGCGCCTCCTGGAGACGGTTCTGGGCGACCCGCCCCTTGAGGCGGAGGTAAGCGAGTCGGGCGCGGTCCACGGGCTCGCGCAGGATCTCCTCGACCTCGTCGAGTAGCTCATGGAGTGCCCCCACATCCCCGACCAGCAATGCGGCATCTGCGGCGTCGAGTTGCAGCTCCCGGGTCAGTGGGAAGTGAGTGGCCCAACGTTGCCCACCGAGCAAATACAGGGCGTTCCGGCAGTACTCGAGCGCCAACGGGAACGAGGCCTGCGCCCTCGCCTTTCGTGCCGCACGCCGCAGCAGCTCGACGAATCGAACGCGCTCGGCGTTGTCGGCGAGCCCACGCCCGCCGATGCCGACGTGGCGTGCAGCCTCGAACAACCGGTCGTCACCCTGCTCGACCAGCCACCGACCGATCCGCAGGTGTGTCTCGCGTTTGGCGTCGTCGGACAGACCGTCCCGCGCCGCCTCGGCCACCCGGTCGTGGCTGAAGCGGTATCGGGCGTCGCGGCTGATCGCGTTGGCGATTCGCCTGCCACCGCTGTCGACCGCCTCAAGCAGGCGAAGCTCTAGGCATGCCCAGAGCGCTTGGGCCACCACGTCGGGCGGCTGCGCGGCCGCTGCCGTGGCGTCGGCCAGGTCGAACTCGCCACCGAAGCACGACAGCGAACCCAGCACCGCCCGATCGTTCGGGCGCAGCTGGTCCAGGTAACGGCCGAGGAACTCAGCGGCCGTAGCGCTGACCTCGATCGACGCCAGGACGCGTAGGTCCCAACCGGGGCGCCCACCCGCGCCGACCGGGATCAACGCGCCTTCGCGTTGTGCGCGGTAGAGCAGCTGACGAACCTGCAGCGGATTGCCCCGGGTCCGATGGTGGAATTCGGCGGCCACATCGCCCAGCTCCACAGCCCGGCCGGACACCCCGGCGAGTAGCTCCTCGACGTCCTCGCGGGATAGCGGGCCGAGCTCGATGCTGCGAAAGCTTGCAGAGGTGAGACCCGCTGCAGCCGGGTCGAATCCACCCGCGCGATGCGCGCCGAGGACCAACACGTTGCGGAGCGACACCGTCAACAGTTCGGATAGCAGCAGCAGCGTGTCGCGATCAGCCCACTGCAGATCGTCGATCGCCAGCACCACAGGCCGATAGGACGCGGTAGCGGACAGCAGCCGGATGGCGGCGCGGTGCAGCCGTCGGCGCGCATCCGCTGCATCGAGGTCTGCCACCTGCGAGGTCTCGCCGAGCACTCGCGCCAGGTCGGGCACAAGCTCCCCGAGGATGTCGGCGATCGACGACATCCCGCCTGCGATGTCCGCACGCCAACGGTGACGTTCAGCCGGCGCGGTGGCCTCCATGGTGCGGACAAGCGAGCTGAGCGCATCTCCCAACGCCGAGTATGGTGCGGGCGCACCGTCGCGGCACCTCCCGTAAGCAAACACGCAGTCGCGCCCGGCCACCTCGACGCCGAAGGCCTGCATGAGTGTCGACTTGCCAACTCCCGGCACCCCGCTGAGCAGGGTGCATCCTCCGCCGGCGCGTCCTGCCGCGTCCACTGCGCCTCGGAGTTCGGTGAGCTCCTGCCGCCGGTCGACCACACGGTCGTCAAAGTCGAGCACCGGAGTCGTCACGGCGGCGGGCACATCGTGGCGGGCGCCGTCCGCCGGACGGCGCTGCGAGGGGATCGCGGGGGAAAGCGCATCTGCATGCCGGGTGTCCCTCCACCGGAACTGT
>JBOHEL010000367.1:0-5291 GCA_050700995.1 Sciscionella sp.
ACAGCTACGGGATCGGCTCGGCGATGTGCGTGTCACCCCGAGCTTCCGCACCCCGCTTGAGCGCGAGCTGAGCGCCTGATCCGCAGGCCATGGTCGCCACCCCGGAACTCGGCAGTGGTGGTTAGGGTTGCGTGTCAGGACGGCACACCACGCAGGAGGAGCACCGATGACGGCCGATGTGCGCAGCCTTGTCACCGCAGGGACATTCCAGCTCGACGGCGGGAGCTGGGACGTGGACAACAACGTGTGGCTGGTCGGCGATGAGTACGAGGTGATCGTGATCGACGCCGCGCACGACGCAGGTGCCATCCTCGATGCAGTTGGCGGCCGTAAGCTGCGCGCAATCATCTGCACACACGGCCACAACGACCACGTCAACGCAGCGCCGGAGGTGGCCGAGCGGGCTGGGGCGCCGATACTGCTGCATCCCGACGACCGGATGCTGTGGGATCTCACCCACCCGAAGCGCTCCCCCGACGGCGAGCTGGCCCACGGTCAGATGATCACCGTGGCGGGCAGCGAGCTGATCGTGATACACACCCCAGGCCACGCCCCCGGCGCGGTCTGCCTGCACTTCGCCGAGGCCGGCAAACTGTTCTCAGGCGACACGCTGTTCCACGGCGGCCCCGGCGCGACCGGACGGTCCTATTCGGACTATCCAACGATCGTGAAGTCCATCCGCGAGAAGCTTTTCGCCCTACCGGAGAACACTGTGGTGCACACCGGCCATGGCAAGGACACCACCATCGGGGCGGAGAAAGCCGCGTCCAACGGCTGGGAATGAACCAGCCGGGAACGCGGCGGCCCGGTAAGCCGTTTAGCCCCTGACATTCGCTAGGCGCACGCCGACCGCTCAGGCGTCGCGGAGGTCGGCTAGGAAGCCCGCCCATGCCGGGGCGGGGAGGGCCAGCGCACCGCCGTGCATGTGCTGGAAATCCCGCACCGCCACCGCCTGCCCGGAAAACGCCACCTCGCCGCACGTGCTCGTATCCGCACAGCGGGAGCTCATACGCCAGCGAGCGTTGCTCAGGTCCAGCAAGCTCATGTCCACGGTCCTCCCGTCGATCACACGGCATCCGCGAGAAGCGCAGTGATCAGGTCCAACGTTGCGTCCGGTGCAAGGGCAGCGTTCGGGGTATTTCGCGCCCGGCAGCTGGTAGAGCCCGAGTAGCGTAGCGACGTCGTCGGCCTGCAGGCCGCTCCGGTCTCGATCCGGCTGATCTTCCTGGCTGACCTACGGCGACGAGGAGTGGACCAGCGCCACTGAGCACCGGGATAACCAGTAACCTGTACTCCCGTGCAGTTCTTGAATGGGCATACGCCCGCCAACGACCTGACCTACAACGACGTCTTCCTGGTGCCCCGCCGCTCGGACGTGGCGTCGCGATTCGATGTGGATCTGGCTCCCGCCGACGGTACCGGGGCCACGATCCCGATCGTGGTCGCCAATATGACAGCGGTCGCGGGCCGCCGGATGGCGGAGACGATCGCCAGGCGCGGTGGGCTCACCGTGCTGCCGCAGGACGTGGATGCCGCCGCCGTCGCCGAGATCGTCGGCTGGGTCAAGCAGCGTCACACCGTCTGGGACACCCCGCTCACGCTGCGCCCGCAGGACGCGGTGGCCGACGCGCTGAACCTGCTGCCCAAGCGTGCCCACGGGGCGCTGGTTGTCGTCGATGGGGAGAACCGGCCGGTCGGTGTTGTCGATGAGGCGAGTTGCGCCGGGGTGGACCAGTTCACCAGGATCGCCGAGGTTGCGGACACTGATGTGCTCGCGTTACCACTGGACACCCCGCCGAGGCAGGTCTTCGACGCCCTGCACGGCAGCACCACGACCATCGCGGTCGGGGTGGACGCCACAGGCAGGCTCACCGGCGTGCTCACCGCGCACGGTGCGTTGCGCGCCGAACTGTACAGCCCGGCAACCGACAGCAGCGGCGCCCTCGCCGTAGCGGCGGCGATCGGCGCTAACGGCGACGTCAAGGCCAAGGCCTCGGCCCTGCTGGAAGCCGGTGTCGACACGCTGGTTGTCGACACCGCACACGGCCACCAGGAACGGATGATCTCCGCGTTGCAGACGGTGCGAGCGTTGCAACCAGGCGTGCCGGTGGTTGCCGGGAACGTGGTCAGCGCCCAGGCCACCCGCGATCTGATCGAGGCGGGCGCAGATGTCGTCAAGGTCGGCGTCGGGCCGGGCGCGATGTGCACCACCAGGATGATGACCGGCGTCGGGCGCCCGCAGTTCTCGGCGGTCGCGGAATGCGCGCCGGCTGCCCGCGAACTCGGCAGGCAGGTCTGGGCGGACGGCGGCGTGCGGCACCCGCGCGACGTCGCGCTGGCACTGGCGGCCGGCGCGGCGAACGTGATGGTCGGCTCGTGGTTCGCGGGCACCTACGAATCGCCAGGCGATATGCGTTACGACGAGCAAGGCCGGGCTTACAAGGAATCGTTCGGCATGGCGTCCAAGCGCGCGGTGACGGCGCGCACCAAGGGCGAGAGCGGCTTCGACCGGGCACGCAAGGCGCTGTTCGAGGAGGGTATCTCTACCTCGCGGATGCTGCTCGATCCGGTGCGGCCGAGCGTGGAGGACCTGCTCGACGAGATCTGCTCAGGGGTCCGCTCGGCCTGCACCTACACCGGAGCGCATGACCTGGAGTCATTTCACGAGCGCGCGCTGCTGGGCGTGCAGTCCAGTGCCGGGTTCGCCGAAGGCCGCCCGCTACCCGGCGGATGGTGACGGTTCGCTATCGGCGAACACGCAAACCGGTTTGCTTTCACCCAATAGTATTAACCCGTGAACGATGCCGTAGTGGTGGCCGACCTCGTCAAACGTTATCGCAGCAACGCGCCGCCCGCCGTGGACGAGTTGAGCTTCACCGTGCCACCGGGTGAGATCTTCGGACTGCTGGGGCCGAACGGCGCTGGCAAGACCACCACGGTCGGTGTGCTGACCACGCGGGTGCTACCGACCTCGGGCACTGCGCTGGTCCACGGTGTCAATGTGGTAGCCGACCCCACCGCCGCGCGACAGTTGCTCGCGGTTGTGCCGCAACGCAACAACCTCGACCGTTCACTGTCGATCAAGCAGAACCTGCTCTTTCATGCCCACTATCACGGCGTCGGCCGGGTGGAACGCAACCGCCGGGCGGACGAGATCCTGGATCACATGGGGCTGGCCGAGCAGGCGAAGGCTCGCATCGATTTCGTCTCCGGCGGCCAGGCGCAGCGGGTGATGATCGCCCGTGCGCTGATGCACAAGCCGAAGGTCCTTTTCCTCGACGAACCATCGACCGGGCTGGATCCGCAGGCGCGGTTGTTCGTCCACGAGCGGGTCGCCGAACTGCGTTCCGATGGTGTCACGGTGGTGCTCACGACACACGATATGGACGAGGCCGCGAAGCTCTGCGACCGCGTCGGCATCGTCGATCACGGCAAGCTGCTCGCGCTGGATGCCCCCAGGGCGCTCACCCGCTCGCTGCCAGGCAGCACCACTGTCACCGTGACTGTGAGCATCAATGGCACGGGCCGGGACAAGGTGAGCGCAGCACTGTCTGAAGTGGACGGTGTGGAGCGGGTCGAGCAGATCGCGTCACTGCAACCCGGCGTGCCACAGGGCCCAGCGCCCGACGGCCAGTTCCGGCTTTACACCGAACGGGAACCGGCTGTGATGTTACCCGCGACGCTGCTGCGGCTCGGCGATCTGCACTGCGAGGTAACTGATCTGTCCATCGGCAAGCCAAGCCTGGAAGACGTCTTCATCCACCTGACCGGACGGGAACTCCGATGACCGCGATCGCCGAGACCCCAAGACAATCCCAGGCAATGACCTCGGCTCGTACGTTCTTTTCCGTACTGTGGCGCGATGTATTCGTCACCGGGAGGGAACTCCTGCCGTTTCTGGCTCAGGTCGTGATCCAGCCTTTCTTCATGCTGTTCATCTTCGGCAAGGTGCTGACCGGTATCGGTTACGTGCAAGGCAATTTCGTGGAGATCCTGCTGCCTGGAATCGTGGCGCTCAACGGGTTCCTCGGTGCACTGCAGAACACCACGATGCCGCTGGTGCTGGATTTCTCGTGGACCCGCGAGATCGAGGACCGGCTGCTCGCGCCGATGCCGATCCCGCTGGTGGCGGTGGAGAAGATGGTGTTCGGCGCGATGCGGGGGATCATCGCGGCGCTGCTGATGGTGCCGATCGGCTTCCTGATACTACCCGGCATCTCCTGGCCCGCGAGCGCATGGCCCGGCGTGATCCTCATGGTGATACTGGGATCGCTGGTGGGCGCCGCCATCGGGATGACGATCGGAACGCTGGTCACACCCCGGCGGATCAACATCATGTTCGCGGTGATCCTTGTCCCCCTGATGTTCACCGGTTCGACGCAGTTCCCCTGGTTCGGGCTCGCGCACCTGCGCTGGTTCCAGGTGGTATGCGCGATCAACCCGCTGACCTACGTCAGCGAGGGGATGCGACACCTGCTGCTTGGCGGCACGGTGCCCTCAATTCCACTGTGGATCGACATCCTGGTCACGGTCGGCGCCTGCGGCATCTTCGGCACCATCGGCATCAAGGGCTTCATGCGCCGGGCCCTCGACTGAGTTTGTGCTGAAAGTGGCTCTTGTTCCGTTGATGGGAACAAGAGCCACTTTCAGCTCACACTTTTACACAAGAGCCACTTTCAGCGGCAACCGCGTCAGCCGGCGTGATCCTCCAGCATCTCGGTCACCAGCGCGGCGATCGGGGAGCGTTCGGAGCGAGTCAGCGTGATGTGCGCGAACAACGGGTGGCCCTTCAGCTTCTCGATTACGGCACCGACCCCGTCGTGCCTGCCCACCCGCAGGTTGTCGCGCTGCGCAACATCGTGGGTGAGCACCACCCTGGAACCACTGCCCAGCCGCGAGAGCACGGTGAGCAGCACGTTGCGTTCCAGCGACTGCGCCTCGTCGACGATCACGTAGGAATCGTGCAGCGACCGGCCGCGGATATGGGTCAGCGGCAATACTTCCAACATCCCTCGGCCGAGGACCTCGTCGACCACGTTCTCGCTGACCAGCGCGCCAAGCGTGTCGAACACCGCCTGCGCCCATGGCTGCATCTTCTCGCTCTCGCTGCCAGGCAGGTAACCGAGTTCCTGCCCGCCGACCGCGTACAGCGGCCGGAACACCACGACTTTCCGATGCTGCCTGCGTTCTAGGACGGCCTCAAGTCCGGCGCAGAGCGCGAGCGCCGACTTTCCGGTGCCGGCCCTTCCCCCCATCGAGACGATACCCACCTCGTTGTCAAGCAATAGGTC
>JBOHEL010000368.1:0-5289 GCA_050700995.1 Sciscionella sp.
GGCCCGAGCGGGTCGAGGGCTAATGGACTTCGGCGCAGCGCTCGCAGCGCTGAAGGGCAGCAAGCGTGTCGCCCGCGCGGGCTGGAACGGGTACGGCCAGTGGCTTGTGCTCGTCCCGGCCAGCGCGATCCGCGTGGAGGGTTCGCGTCCGCTCGGGAAGGCCGCGCCCGAGCTGGTCGGCCAGGAAGTCCGGTACGGCGCGCACATCGACATCAAGACGGTGCAGGGCACGATCGTGCCGTGGCTGGCGTCGCAGACGGACATGCTCGCCGAGGACTGGCAGATCGTCGAGTAGTAGGCCACATCGACCAGCCGCCCCCGTCGTCGGCCCCGGGGGCGGCCAATCCCACCTAGGAGGCGACCATGACGCTCCCCGCCGATATCGCCCTCGTCACCCTCACCGGGACGTGGCTCGACGGCACCGGCCAGCCCGTCAACAGCGACCCCACCATCGGCCCCAGAAGCCACCTGACCATCTCGCCGATGGTGCCGACCCGGTTCGTCGACATCGTCTCGAACACCGCGATCATGCCGCAACGCCAACAGGTCTACCTCGACGGCACCGGATCCGTCCCCGCCGCAACACAGGTGATCGCGGTCGATGCCGCGGCGCTGGCCGGGATCTCCGGTTTCCAGTACGCCGTCGCGATCCTGTTGTGGGATCACGCCGGCGCGCAGCTCGCCCCCTACTCGGTGATCGTCTCGCCGACCACCGGCAGCAGCCCGTTCGACCTGACGACCCCATACCTCGCCGCGATCGGCCAATCCGTCGGCGTGCCAGCAATGTAGCCGGTAGCACAAGCGTTCGAACGCGCCCTACACTGATCACAGTTCACCTCGGCAGCGTCAGCCACCCTCCCGGAAACGGAGGGAACGCCGCCACACCACACACCGTGCCCGGAGAGGGGCGGCAGGACCATGGCTGGCGCAACCGTACGCGTGCAACTGCACCCGGACTGGCGCACCCAGCTGTCCGCCGCCGAACACCGGCTCCTCGATGAGACGTTCGGGCCCGCGATCCTCGCCGACATGCAAGCCGGCACGCCAGTTCTCACCAGCCGGCTGCGGGACTCCGAACGCTTCGAAGTCGTCGACAACCCCACCGCCGCCCCGGAACTGCACGTCGGCAGCTACCCCGACGACGAGGGCCCCGTCCCGTACAAGCTGGCGGTGGAGCTGGGGTTCCACGGCGAGGAGTTCGTCCGCGAATACGTCGTGCACCGCGGCTTCGGTCCAGGTGACGCAGCACTCGGATACGTCGTGCACGCCCACATCCGCATGGGCAACTCGCCTGAACAGCCATATATGCGCCCGGCACTGTGGCGGGTGAGGACACCGTGACCCGTCCCCCCATCCCGTCCCGCACTAGGGGTGCCTGATGCTCGCACGGTTCGCGGCGTGGTTCTCCAGTGCCGCAGGCGTCTGGCACACCCTGACCGGCTGCGCCGTGATCGTCATCCTCGAACAGGTCGGGGCGATCAACGACACGAACGGGTTCTGGCTCCTGTACTGGCTCACCGTGTACAGCGCCGTCACACAGCCCGTGCTCGCCTACACCAACCGCCAAGACACCGACCAGGGCGCCGCGATCCTCACCGCCCTACAGACGCTGCTGGAACACGTCGCCGTGAACAGCGACGAGGACGTGGCGGCCGACCGGGAAGAACTCGTACTGCTGCGCCAGCTCACCGACCGGCTCACCGCCGCCCAACCGTACGGCGAAGTCTGGCCGCAGCTCTACCAGCGCCCGACCGGGCGGGACGGGCAGCCGCAGTGACGACGACACTCGCGCTACCCACTACGCGCCTGGTCGCGGCCGGCTGGATCGCCTACGCCCTCGACGTCGGTTCGTCGATGGTCGGTCTGACGCTGCCGCAGGATGCCTCCAAGTGGTATCAGAGCGGGTTTATCGAGGTCGGCCCAGTCGTCGGCGGCACACCCGACCCGTACGTGCCGATGCGTAAACCCGTGGTGTCGGTGCACTGCTGGGGCGTGGGCGGCACCCAGAGCGCGCCCGGCGCCCCGCTGAACCTGTCCAACAAGCCTCCGTGGAACCGCACCGCGCAACTCGCCGAACGCATCGCGGCCGCAGCCCAGTCGATGATCACTTCGGGTGCGGCGCGTCAGGTGGCGATGCTCGCCGCCGGCTACGCGCACGCCACCGTGCACTCGGCGCGGCTGCTCACCGAGCCGCGGGAAGTGTTCTCCGACGCGGCCTCATACGCGCACTACCAGTTCGATATCGCTCTTCTCTGGACACCGCAGGAGTTCTGATGACCATTCGACGAACCGTGTTCCAGCCCGACCTTGAGGTGGAGCTGCCCGAGGACGAGGAGGCGCTACTCGACCGCGACGGCCTGCTCCTGGCCGTCGGCTCGCCAGCGCCGGCGAAGCCGACCGTGAAGACCGGGGCGAACCTCGCCGCGGTCGCAGAGAAGGAGGCGCCGACCGATGGCGGCAAGTAAGGGAACGAAGAGCGGCAAGTCGGGAATCGTGATCAAGAAGTCGCATGCGGGCCGGCTGCACCGCGCGCTCGGCGTCCCTGAGGGCCAGCCGATCCCCACGGCCAAGCTCGCGGCCGCGAAGAACTCCAGCGACCCGGCCATCCGGAAAGAGGCCACGTTCGCGATCAACGCGAAGGGCTTCCACCACACCGCCGCGGCCAAGAAGACCACCACGAAGAAGACCGCCGGCGGCAAAACCGCCGCGAAGAAGAGGAGCAGCTGATGGCCCGCTTGGCGCTGACCCCCCAGATCGCCGGCTACAACGGCGTCACCCTGAACTACCAGGCGATGACCGGGTTCACCGGCGTGCAGTGGAGCAACAGCGGCCGGGAAATCCTGCTGGTCAACCTCGGCGCGACCGCGACCACCGGAACCGAGAACATCGGCGTGTCGATCCTGGGCCAGGCCGTCACCCCCCTGAGCGAGACCCCCAGCATCTCCATGATCACCCCTTACGGGCCGTTCCCGTCGGTGTTCAACCAGCCCTCATCCGGGACGAACCAGATCTGGATCGACTTCTCCTCCGTCGTGACGCTCACCGTCGCGCTGCTCCAGATCCCGGGGGTGAGCTGACGTGGCGGTCACCGCGACCAACATCCTCGCCGGCGCGGGCAGCCTCTACTATGCGTCGTTCGGCGCGACGTTCCCCGCCGACAGCGCCGCGACCGTGACCGCCGGCGCGCCGGCCGGGTTCACCGACTTCGGCGGCACCTCCGGCGGCGTGGACATCATGGCGTCGCAGAAGCTGAAGATGAAGAAAGTTGATCAAGTCCTGTTGGCGGTAGGCGCGTACCCGACCGACGAGACGATCCAGCTCAAGACGAGCCTGGCCGAGGCCACCGTCCAGAACCTGAACGTCGGACTGAACAACAAGTTCACGATCACCCCGCAGGCGACGTACACGACGGCGGACTGGAACGCGACCGTCAACAGCCAGCAACTCACCTACATCTCGCTGATCTTCGACGGTTGGGCGCCGACCCTCGCCAGCGGAGCGGCCGCCCGTCGCCGACTGTGCGCCTACAAGGTGCTCTCTGAGGGCACGATCGGCGCGGCGTACAAGGTCGACGACCAGGTGCGGTTCGCCTGCACGTTCGACGTGTTCTTCGTCAGCGGCAGCCAAACCCCGTTCCACTGCATCGACCAGACCGCGTAAAGGAGAAACCCATGGGAGCTCGTGTCACCGGCACCCCGGCCACACGCAAGAAGACCGGGGCAGCCGTGTCGGCGACCGAGACGCCCGCGCCGGAAACGGCGGGCGACCGGATCGTCCTAATCACCATCGACGACCACGAATACACCGCGCCCGCGCGGGTGACCTTCGGGCTTTCGCTGCGGTACCTCGACCTGACCGCCCGGTTCAAGCCGCAGTACGCGCAACTGGCGATGGTCAAGGAACTGATCGGCCAGGAGGCATTCGACGAGCTGACCGCCTCCACCGTGAGCAAAGCGGACTGGAAGCGGCTCGTCGACGCCGCGGCCACGCACCTGCTCGGCTCGATCGAACAGGAGGAGGCGCAGGGAAACTGATCCGGCGGCTCGCCCAAATCGGGTGGGTGGCCGCCTACCGGGCCGATGTCGAATCCGACCTCTCGGCGATCCACCACATTCCCGACCCGACCGCACTGGACGGCCCGCGGATGCTGCGCCTGGCGTACAGGCTCGCGCACTATCCCGGGATCCTGCGCAACCGGATGCTCGGCGCCGCCAGATCACAGCCAACCACGGCGCCCGCACCGGGACAGGCCACTGAGCAGGGCGAAGAGATCCGGTGGGTGCCGTCCACGCCGACGGCGATCGCCGCGAGCCCACTGAGCCGCTACATCACCACGACGACGCTAGGAGGCACGGATGAGCGTTGACGCAGGGTTCGAGGTTGCCTCCGCGTATGTCACGCTCCTGATCGAGGACGGCGACTTCGAGGCGCAGATCACCGAGAAGATCGAGGCCGCCTGCTCGGTCGGTGCCGCGAACGGCGGCGACGTGCTGACCAGCGGGCTCGCCTCGGCCGCGGCCAAGAGCGGCGACGAGATCGACAGTGCGCTCCTGGAAGCGGTCGCCGGCAGCGGGGATTCGATGGCCGTCGAGATCGGCGGCGCGCTGTCCTCGGGGCTCGCGGGAGCGGCGTCCCGTAGTGGCGGCGAGATCGATACCGCACTGTTGGAGGCGGTCTCCGGTAGCGGTGACATGCTGGCAGCGGAGATCGGCGGCGGCCTGACTACCGGGCTCGTGGAGGCCGCTTCGCAGGCCGGTGACGCGGCCGGGGCGTCCGCAGCAGAGCGGTTCACGATCGAGTTCGATACGGCGACCGCCGGGGTCGGTGCGGATCTGGGTGACCGGCTGGCGGCCGGGGTCGAGCAGGTGGCGCCGCATGTCGCGCAGGTCGCGACCGGCGCGGTGGGGGCGGGGTTCGCTGCCGGGTTGACGGACGCTCTGGCGACCAGCGCCTTGGAAGCCGGGGCGCTAAGCCAGCTGACCGCGTCGCTCGGGGACGCAGCCGCGGAGGCCGGCGGCAGCGCGGGCATCGAACTGTCACGGAACCTGTCCGAGGCCGCGGTCGCCGCCTTGTCGGATGAGCAGTTCGCGGCATTCACCGACATGCTGGTGGCCTCGGCCACCACCGCCGGTGGTGAGGCCGGTGTGGCTGCGGCGGAAAGCCTCGGCGCCAGCTTCTCCAGCTCCCTGGTCGGGATCGACCTGCTCGCCGAAGGGCTCACAACGGCCGGCCAGGCGATGAAAGCCGGCGCGCAGGCCGCGGCGCAGGCCACGGCCGAGGAGATCACGC
>JBOHEL010000369.1:0-5253 GCA_050700995.1 Sciscionella sp.
GTGCGCGTCCGGCGGAGGCGGCACCGACAAGGAGGAACCGGACGTCCGCAACATGACCCAGGAGGAGCTCGACGCCATCGCCGACGAGGCACATGCGGCGAACAAACGGTGCGCCTGTCATGCCTTTACACCACAAGCCCAGAAGATGGCGATGCGCGCCGACGTCGACTCGCTGGAGCACTGCGTGTTCACCGACGACCAGGCGATCGAGTCGATGCTCGAGCTGGGCAAGCCGCTCGTCCCGACGCTCGCGCATCGCAGCGACCGAGCGATCGAGCAACGGCGCGGTATGGGCACCCCCGCGTTCGTCATCGAGAAAATGAAGCGCATTCAGCCGGTGTGCTGGAAGACATTCCAGCGGCTGCACGATGCTGGTGTCGCGCTGGCGATGGGCACCGACACCCAACTCGACCCCGCCATGGGCGACAACACCTACGAACTGGAAATCTACGTCGAGCTGGGAATGACACCCGCCGAGGCACTCGCCACGGCCACACGCAACTCCGCGGTCGTACTCGGGATCGCCGACGAGGTCGGGACGCTGGAGACCGGCAAGCTCGCCGATCTGGTTGCGCTGCGCCGCAACCCGCTCGACGACGTCACCGTGCTGCAGGAGCGGGAGTCCATCGAGCTGGTGATGAAGGCCGGAGATGTCGTCGTCGACCGCAGGCCGGGTCACCTGCGGCGCGGTGTGGTGGCAAGGGACGCCTGGGACTGGAGCAAGCCGTGCTGAGCCATCGGCCGATGGAATACCGGCGACTGGGTCGCACGGGCTTCCGAGTCTCCGCGCTCGGCCTGGGCTGCAACGCATTCGGCAGCCGTACCGACGAGGGCTCCGCCCGCGCAATCCTCGACCGTGCGATCGCCGCGGGGATCACCCTCGTCGACACTGCCGACATGTACGCCGAGCAAGATTCCGAACGAATACTGGGTGCCGCGCTCGCCGGTCGGCGGGACAAGGTCCTTTTGTCCACAAAGGGCGGGGCACGAGTCGGGCCCCGCCCCAACGACGGCGGCGCATCGCGCCAGCACCTCGTGACCGCGCTGGAGGCGAGCCTGCGTCGGCTGCGCACCGACTACGTCGATCTCTACAGCGTGCACTTCCCCGACCCCGAAACCCCCGACGAGGAGACCCTCGGTACACTCGATGACCTCGTTCGCGCCGGGAAGATACGGTACGTGTGCGCGTCTAACTACGCTGCATGGCAGGTGTGCCGGGCACTGTGGACCAGCGAGCGCCGCAACACCGTGGCTTTCCAGGCGGTCCAGGCCAGCTACTCGCTCGTCGACCGCACCGTCGAGTTGGAGTTGCAACCTCTCTGCCGCGAACTGGGTCTCGGACTGATCGCGTTCTGGCCGCTAGGAGGCGGCCTGCTCACCGGAAAGTACGCACCTGACCAGGAGCCGCCGCCAGGCTCACGCGCGCTGACCCAGCCGGTGTTCCGAGCCAGCTTCACCCACGAGCGACTGCTGGGCGCGCGAGCTGCAACGGCTCGCCCGGGCCCACGGTGAGACTCCCGCCGCCGTGGCGCTGGCATGGGTCCTGCAGCGGCCAGCGGTACGCACCGTGCTCGTCGGTGCAACCACGGTCGAGCAGCTCGAGCAGAACCTGCGGGCGGCCGAAGCCGAGCTCAACGACGAGCTGGTGAAGGAACTCGACGAAATCAGCAACAGGTCGCGATGGACACCGTTTCGATGAACCTCGAGGGACGAACTGCGGTGGTTTCCGGCGCGAGCAGTGGCATAGGCCGGGCGACGGCCCTGCTGTTCGCCCGACACGGCGCAACCGTGCATGCGCTATCACGACGGGGTAGCGCCGAGCCCGCACCGACAACCGATGGCGGCGCGGTCATCCCGCATGCCCTCGACGTCACCGACGATACTGCCACACGCGAGTGCCTCGACGACATCGTGCGGCACGCCGACGTCGATGTGCTGATGTCGACCGTCGGGCTGAACGTGCCGAACCGTCACTTGCGCGACTTGTCCGTGCCCGATTGGAACGCGGTGCTCCACAGCAACCTCGATAGTTGTTTCTATTTGATCCACGCCGCACTCGATTCGCTGCGACGTACTCAGGGCACGGTCATCGTGGTCGGCAGCGCATCCGCCCTCTGGCCAAACGGTTCCGGTGCCGCGTACCAGGCTGCGAAGCTGGGAATGCTCGGGCTGACTAGGGCGGCGAGCTACGAGGAACACGTTCATGGGGTCCGGTTCACCGCGGTGCTGCCTGGACTGGTCGACACACCGCATCTCGACCACCGCGCCACACCCCCGAGCGCGCAGGCGCGGGCGCGCAGCCTGCGGTCAGGCGATGTGGCCGAAGCCTGCCTGTACATCGCAAGTCTTCCCACCCGCGTGCACGTGCCGGAACTCGTGATCCTTCCGACGGCGCTGCAAGCCCCCGGAAAGACCGAGATCCCTGACGCACCGGCGTAGCACCGATGCCGACCCAAAGGAGGAACAGGTGACTCTTCGTGAGCTGCTCGACTCGGCAACCGTCACCTACGGCGGTTGGTGCTCGATTCCCTCGCCGCTGGTCGCGGAACTCGTCTGCGGCGCGGGTTTCGACTGGGTATGTGTGGACTCGCAGCACGGGTTCGTCGACCACGAGACGCTTGTGACGATGCTGCAGGCGGTGGACGTCTGGGGGCGTCCCAGTGTGGTCCGGGTACCGTGGAACGACCCCGCAGAAATCATGAAGGCCCTCGATGCTGGCGCCCAGGGCGTCATCGTGCCCATGGTGAACTCACCCGAGGAGGCCGTCCGCGCCGTCGAAGCGTGTCGTTACCCGCCTGCCGGAATCCGTAGTTGGGGGCTGAACCGGCGCGCCTTTGCCGGCGGGTATACCGCCGAATCCGGCAATATCGATACCGTCTGTGCGATCCAGATCGAAACCAGCAACGGACTTCGGGCCACGCATGACATCCTCGCCGTACCGGGCATCGACATCGCATACGTCGGGCCCGCCGACCTCGCAGTGTCGGCCGGCATCACACCGACGTTCGACGTGACGAGCACCGAACACGAAAAGATGATCACAGACCTACTGCACGCCTGTCTAGACCGCGGCATCGTCCCCGGAATCCACGCTGCCAGCCCGAAATCGGCAATGCGATGGCGCGAAGCCGGTTTCCGCTTCATCACCGCAGCCTCCGACGTCGGCTACATCAGAGAAGGAGCACGAGCCACCCTCACCGCACTGCGCGACTGACGGTCCGATGAGAGCCTGCTCCACCTGTCACCCCAACCCGTGAGCCGGAAGCCCTAGCTAGGACTTGCCGTAGGGCTGGTGGGGCTGGCGCGCATGATGGCGCTTGGCGCGCTCATGCTGGCGCTGAGCTTCTGCATCACCTTCGGCGAGATGTTCGTGATCTTCGCTCACTGCCTAGATCAACTTGGTTGCTGAGTTCTTCACATTCGTGTCAAGTTTCAGGCGGGCAGGGGCAGGCGTGCCGCAGCCGACGTCCAGTGCCCGCTCGCAATCGGGTGGGACCTGGCGGAGCAGGAACCGTGGTAGAAGTCGTTGTGGTTGAAGCCTGGCTTGGCCTCGACGCTGGTCACCGGGAAAGCTCTCCTTGTCACGGTCTGTGAACGGACCGGCGCCACCCGCGTCACCAGTGAGCTGGCAATCGCGTGGGTCACCGCCCCGGCGACCGCGTCGCCGGGGCGGCTGGCGATGCGCCTGTCGGTGGTGCGCGGATTCGCTCGCTGGCTGCAAGCCGACGACCCCGCCAGCGAGGTGCCACCGTCGGGGTGAACGCCGCCGCGGCGGCGTTCGATCCCGTACCTGTATTCCGAGGCCGAGATCACGGCGTTGATGGCCGCCGCCCGCCGGGCCCGCTGGCCGCTGTCGGCGGCCACCTATGAGGCGTCATCGGCCTGATCGTGGTGACGGGCATGCGGGTCGGGGAAGCGATCCGCCTCGACCGCCCCGACTGTGTCGCTGCCCGACACAGTCCCCCCAACGAACCCGACGACGACCTGCGATGTCGGCCCGCGCGGAAGGGATCCGCATCCTTGACGTCCGGCCCTGAAGCGCGGCAGGTCAAGCCATGCCCACCGCGAGTGTGATGCGTTGGCGGATGCCGGCCAACTGCGCGGCGGTAATCTGCGATCCGGTGGGGTTGACGCGTCGCAGCGAAACGCTGGTGACGTGGTGCGCCAACGCCCAGCACGTTGTCTCGGCTCCGTTCTCGGCGCTCGGTTCGATCTGCTCGGCGAACGACCGGTGCGCTAGTCCCTCATCGCGGGTCATGGGAACCACCAGCATGTTGGGGTAGGCCTCCGGGAACAGCTCGTGATCCTCGACCACCACGGCGGGGCGCAGCTTGCTGGGCTCGTGCGGCAATGCGCCGCCACGCCAATCCACCACCACGATGGCACCGGCCTGATGCCGGCTCACGGCAGATCCGCCTGCGGCGTGCCGAGTTCGTCGAGATCGGCACGGCTCTCAGCGTGCTCGGCCAGATGCGCCACGACGCGCTCTCCGTCCGCCCGGATGGCTTCTCGCCGTACCCGTCGTGCCTCGGCATGGGCGATCTCCCGCATGAACGCGCTCAGCCCCTTGCCCTGCCCACGGGCTGCCATCTCCAGCGCCGCCCGGTCGTCCGGATCCAGCCGAATCGTCAGCGTCTCTGCCATACACGATACTGTAGCACGATGTCGTAACACGACCTCGTGTGTTCCGTGTGCGTAAAGGTTGGGGATCCCGGCGCTACTTGCGGCACCGGCCCTCGTGGCGGTCGAGGCGGAAGCGCCGCCCACGCCGGTCGCGGTTGCGGCCTGACCAGCACTCTCGACGTGCCGGTTTTCGGCGGGCTGGGCGGGATTGGCCTGCTGGAGCGGCTCGCCGCCGACCTGCGGGCGCCATGACGGGATTCTCCGAACCCTGCCTGGATCACGGCGTCGTAGGGGTCGCGGTAGGCCAGCACCCGGTCCATCACCGCGACGGCTGCCAGGTAGCTGTCGACGTTTCCCTCGCAGGAGTCGGGTCCGAAGAACGGTGTGAGGCCGACGATCTGCGTGTCCGGCGCGGCGTACCGCTGGGCTTGGGCGCGGATCGTTTCGGTCATGGTCGTGGTGGTGTTGACGTTGACGACCAGGATGCGCATCGGGACTCCTCGAAGGGTCGGTTTCAGGTGCGCGTGACCGGAACTGGCGAGCGTGCGGCCACCGGCTGCGGTATGGCGCGCTGGCCCTTGGCGAAGCCGTAATAGAGCGAGCCGCCGATCGCGACGCCGATGAACCACG
>JBOHEL010000370.1:0-5249 GCA_050700995.1 Sciscionella sp.
AAGTTGACCCGGCTGTCGGCGGTACCGCGCTGCGCCTCGGGATAGAGCAGCCGCACGCCCTTTTCCTTCAGCGCGGCGGTCACAGTGTCGATATCGCTCACCCGATAGGCGAGCTGTTGCAGGCCGGGGCCCTTGCTGGTTAGGAATTTGCCGATCGTGGAGTCCGCCCGCAGCGGCGCCAGCAGCTGCACGGCCGTCCCGGTGCCGTCATCGCTGGACGCCCTGACCATAGCCTCCCGCACACCTTGTTCCTCGTTCACCTCGACGTGTACCGCGAGCATTCCGAAAGTCTCGCGGTAGAAGGTGATCGCTTCGTCGAGGTCGGCGACCGCCACCCCGACATGGTCGATCGCGGTGAGGTGCTCGCGGAGTACTGCCGCAACGTCTGAAGTCATAGCCAGCAGGGTACGTCTGCTGAAACGGTCAGGAAGGTCACGATGTGGCCAGCGTGACAGCGACCATAGGCGCCACCGGTTACCCGCAGGTATGGTCCTGTCGACGACGTTATCGACGACGCTATCGACATGGAGGCGCTGAAATGTCCGGAACAGTGATCGTCGCGGGAGCGCGGACCCCGATGGGGCGGCTGCTCGGCTCATTGAAGGATTTTTCTGGTGCCCAGCTCGGTGGGTTCGCGATCAAGGCGGCGCTGGAGCGTGCCGGGGTCTCGCCGGCGCAGGTGCAGTACACGATCATGGGCCAGGTGCTTACCGCGGGAGTGGGCCAGATTCCCGCCAGGCAGGCTGCGGTGAACGCCGGCATCGGCATGGATGTCCCCGCGCTGACCATCAACAAGGTATGTCTCTCGGGCCTCGACGCGATCGCGCTCGCCGACCAGTTGATCAGGGCGGGTGAGTTCGAGATCGTGGTGGCCGGTGGCCAGGAGTCGATGACCCAGGCACCGCACCTGCTGCCGAAATCGCGCGGGGGGTTCAAGTACGGGGACACCACGCTGGTCGACCATATGGCTTATGACGGGCTGTTCTGCGCCTTCGACCAGGTCGCGATGGGGTCCTCGACCGAGAAGTACAACGCCCGCTACGGTCTGACCCGCGAACAGCAGGACGAGTTCTCCGCGCGCTCGCACCAACGCGCCGCGGCGGCGGCCAAGAACGGCACCTTCGCCGAGGAGATCACGCCGGTCCAGATTCCGCAGCGTAAAGGCGACCCGGTCCTCGTCGACACCGACGAGGGCGTGCGCGGGGACACCACCACCGAGAGCCTGAGCAAGCTGCGTCCGGCGTTCTCCTCCGATGGCACCATCACCGCTGGCTCGGCATCGCAGATCTCCGACGGCGCCGCCGCGGTCGTGGTGATGAGCAAGGCTAAGGCGCAGGAACTCGGGCTGTCCTGGCTTGCCGAAATCGGCGCTCACGGTGTGGTGGCCGGTCCTGACGCGAGCCTGCACGAGCAGCCCGCGAACGCGATCAAAGCTGCGCTGGCGAAGGAACAGCTCGCCGTCTCCGATCTGGACCTCGTCGAGATCAACGAGGCATTCGCCGCGGTCGGCGTTGTGTCCGCGAAGGAATTGGGCCTGGAACCGGACAAGGTGAACGTCAACGGTGGTGCGATCGCGCTCGGGCACCCGATCGGCATGTCCGGCGCGCGGCTGGCACTGCACCTGGCGCTGGAGCTCAAGCGGCGCGGCGGTGGCGTCGGTGCCGCCGCACTGTGCGGCGGAGGCGGCCAGGGCGACGCGCTGATCGTCCGGGTGCCGAAGGCATAGGCTCGGCTTCGTGCCGAAGCCCATCACTGTCACCGAACTCATCGACCGCGCGCGGGAAGGGCAGCCGCGCGCGGTCGCCCGGTTGATCTCACTTGTTGAGGACGCCAGCCCGCAACTGCGTGAGGTCGCCGAGGCGCTCGCTCCGCTGACCGGCGGTGCCCAGGTCGTCGGGTTGACCGGTTCGCCGGGCGTTGGGAAGTCGACTACCACCTCGGCGCTGGTTTCGGCGTTGCGGCGCAGCGGAAAGCGGGTCGGCGTGCTGGCAGTGGATCCGTCCTCGCCGTTCTCCGGTGGGGCGCTGCTCGGTGACAGGGTGCGTATGCAGGCGCACGCCACCGACACCGGCGTGTTCATTCGTTCTATGGCCACCAGGGGTCACCTCGGTGGGCTGGCCTGGGCGACACCGCAGGCGTTGCGCGTGCTGGACGCCGCCGGTTGTGACGTGGTGCTGATCGAAACCGTCGGGGTCGGACAGTCCGAAGTGGATGTCGTTTCGCTCGCCGACACCACGCTGGTGCTGATGAGCCCAGGCATGGGCGACGGTATTCAGGCGGCCAAGGCGGGCATCCTTGAGGTCGCCGATGTGTTCTGCGTGAACAAGGCCGACCGGGACGGCGCAGATCAGGTCATCCGCGACCTGAAATACATGATCTCGCTTGGCCGCAGGGAGCAGGTCGGTCCCAGCTGGCGCCCGCCGATCGTGCGTACCGTGGCATCTCGCGGCGAAGGTATCGACGAGCTGGTCGAAGCGATCGAAGCGCACCGGGAGTGGATGACGGGTCACGGTGAGCTTGAGCGCAGGCGCGACAACCGAGCCAGCGCCGAGATCGAGGCCATCGCGGTGGCCAAGCTGCGTTCCGAGATGGGAGATCTGCACGGCGGTGACGCGCTTGAGCAGTTCGCCAAGCGCGTCGTCGCAGGCGACCTCGATCCGTACGCGGCGGCGGACGAGCTGATCGCGGGCCTGAAGCGCAAATCCCGCTAGTCAGCCGCGCCAGTTGTGCTGAAAGTGGCTCTTGTGTCGTTGATGGGAACAAGAGCCACTCTCAGCACACTCTATGGAACAAGAGCCACTTTCAGCACTTCGATTTGTAGAAGTACTGCTGCTTGGAGTTCATGTCCTGCTGCGTGATCGAGACCAGCTTGGTGCCGATGTGTTTCGTCACCGGCTTGCCCTCGATGGCGTTCACCACCTGATCGACGCCGTCCTTGCCGATCGTGGCCGGATCCTGCGCGATCAGGGCCTGGAACGTGCCGTTCCGCAGATCCGTCACCTCGTTCGGACTCGCGTCGAACCCGACGAGCTTGACCTTCGCGTGCGCGCCTGCCGACTGCAGCGCGGCGCCAGCGCCCTGACCCGTCTGCAGGTTGGTGGCGAAGATACCGACCAGGTCCGGGTGCGCGGACAGGGTCTGGCTGACCTTCTGCGAGGCGGTCGCTGGGTCATTGTTCGTGTACTGCTGTGGCAGCATCGTGAGGTTCGGGTGCTTCTTGATCTCAGCCGCGAAACCCTGCTCACGCTGATCCGTCGTGGACGTGCCCGCGACGGTGTTGAGCACGAGTACGGATCCCTTCTTGCCTGCCAACAGCTTCGCCAGCGTGTCGGCGGCGAGCTTGCCACCCGAGGGGTTGTCCGTGGAAACGGACGACACCGTGATCGAGTTGTCCTTCAGGGCGGTGTCGACCTCGACGACCTTGGACCCGGCCGAGGTCAACTCCTTGATCGGGTTGGCCATCGCCACGTTGTCGGTTGGAGCGATCAGCACGCCGGCGGGCTTCTTGTTCGCCACCGCCGTGACGATCGGTGTCTGTGCGTCTGCCGAGAATTTCTGCGCACCTTGCATAGTGAACTTGTAGCCGAGCTTCGTGGCTTCCGCCTTCGCGGCACACTGGATCGATGTGTAGAACGGCTCGATATCGCCGGGAATGTAGACGATATTCTTGTTCTTCGGGGTCGACGCCCCGGAATTCGATCCGGAAGAGCCACCCACCTGCCCGCCACAGGCGGCCAGCAGCGCACCCGTCGCCAGCGCCACACCCATACACACAATCGGTTTGCTGCGCATTGTTGCCTCCGGATCTTCCTCTGGTGATCTAACTCGGGTTTCCTGTCAACTCATGACCGGTTGCGGCGCCTGCGCTGATCGAACCAGACCGCAGCGACCAGCACGATGGCCACCGCGATCGGCTGCCAGAAAGTCTGCACTCCGCTGATCACGAAACCGTCCTGTAGCACCTGCGGGATGAAGACGCCTAACACCGTGCCCAGCATGGTGCCGACCCCGCCGAAGAGACTCGTCCCGCCTAGTACCACGCCGGAGATCGCGTTCAGGTTGTCGATCGTGTGACCGTTAATCGTGGTGGTGCCGTAGTAGGCCAGCGAGAGGAATCCGGCGACTCCCGCCAGCGCGCCGGTGAGCAGGTACACCAGCACCAGTTGACGGTTGACGGGAATTCCTGCCCTGCGGGCGGCCTCCTCACTGGAACCGACGGCATAGGTGTAGCGGCCGAACCTGGTGGTGTGCAGCAGCCAGCCCGCAACCAGCGTGATAACCGCGACGATGATCACCAGGTTGGGAACGACACCCAGGGAGGTGCCGGTACCGATGATATTGCGCAGCGCGCTCGGTACTGTGCGGACATCGTTGCCGCCGGTAAGCAGGTCGGCCGCGCCGAGCGCGGCGCCGAACGAGCCCAGTGTCACGATCAGCGGCGGCACCTTCGCCAACGCCACCAGCAATCCATTGACCAGGCCCCATGCGGCGCCAGCCAGGATTGTCACCACCAGCCCGAGCAGTATCGCCGCCCACCCGTCACCGGTGGCGTCGCCCCCTCCTAGCGACTCCATGGTTTTCGCGCCGAGCACCCCCGCGAAGATGAGCACCGTGCCGACGGACAGGTCGATACCCGCGGTGATGATCACGAAGTTCATGCCGACCGCCAGCAACAGCAGCAAAGCCAGCTGGATGAACAGGTTCTGGATGTTGAGCAGCGTCAGGAACTGGGAGCCGTGCAGCACGCTGAAACCGACGATCAGTGCGATCAGCACGATGCCGACCCAGAGCGTGTTCGAGTTCAGCAAGCGCGTGCGCAGCCCGGTACGACCGTCGGCGGCCGTATCCGCCGCACCGTTGTCTAGCACCGGTTCCTGCTCGCCGCCGGTTCGTGTGAGCGAGGCTCCGCCATTTTCGCTCACGCCGCCTCCCCCTCCCCGTGGGTCAGTGCTCCTGTCATGGCGCCGACCAGGTCTTCCAGCGTTGCCTCCGATGCGGTGAACCTAGCTACCCTCCGGCCCAGTCGCAGCACCTCGACCCGGTCCGCGACAGAAAGCACCTCGGGCATGTTGTGGCTGATCAACACCACGCCGATGCCCTGATCTCGGACCCTGCGGATCACGCCGAGTACCCGTTCGCGTTGCACGACGCCCAATGCTGCGGTCGGCTCGTCCATGAACACGACCTTGCTGGCCCACACCACGGAACGCGCGACGGCGACGCTCTGCCGCTGCCCACCGGATAGCGAA
>JBOHEL010000371.1:0-5238 GCA_050700995.1 Sciscionella sp.
ACCTGAGGCGGACACTTCCCGGGTGTGTGCCAACCTGCGCGCCGCACGGCGCGCAGCACGGGCAGCCGCGGTCGCCCGGCGCACGCGCAGCGCGTAGACGAGGGCGCTGAGTGCTAACAGGGCAGCGGTGATCCACAGCCAGCGCGCCAGGTAGGGCTGCTGCGTCTGCCCGGTCGCCGCACGGTAGGTGACGCGGCCCTGCTCGATAATGCCCGGCAGGAACAGCAGGAACAGCAGACCAGCGGCCAGCGCCGGGATGCGGATGTGGTTACGGATGTCGACGGGCAGCTGGTTCGTCGCGCGGGCACGCGCCAACGCCCGCGAGACTCCGTGCACCGCGCGGTCCGCGAGCGCGTAGAGCGGGAAGAGCAACAGGTCGTGCAGGATGATCGCGCCGAGAAACCACACGACGATGGACTGCCACCAGACCGCTTTGTTCCACAACGCTGCTGGGCCCAGCAGATCGATCACGTAACCGAGGAGCGCGAAGCACGCCAGCAGGCCGAGCAGGTGCAGCGGGTGCGCGCCGTAGCGACGGCGCAGTGCCGCGATGGCGCTACGCATCCGGACTCGCCCGGAACTCAAGCGAACGCACCCACTTGGTGTTATGCACTCCGGGAAGCGCCGGGACGATGACGCGGGCCGGGTAGCCGTGATCCAGCGACAGGTCCGCGCCGTTGACCCGTAAGGCCAGCAGCGAGTCCGAGTCGGCCACCTGGTTGGCCTGCAGCGTCGCCTGGTTGAAGGCACCGCGGCGTTCCAGCGACCGGGCGTGTGCGGACTGTGGGTGCGGCACCCCGGCGAGGGCGGCGAGGTCACGCAGCCGCACTCCGCTCCATACTTGCGTGGTCGACCAGCCCTCCACGCAGGCGACCGGCAGCGTTGCGGTGTGCTGCGGCAGCTCCATAAGTCGTTCACGGTCAAGGGAAACCGCGCGCGGCCCGCCGTGCAGCGTGAGCCGCCAGCCCTCGGTGTCCTCCTGTGACACCCGCGCCGCCGCGGCCGTCCTGTTGACCTGGAAGCCGTTGGGACCATCACCGGCGGAGCGTCCGCGCGGCAACAGCAGTGCGGCGTGCCGGGTGACCCCTCCGATGGCGGTGCCCGCCGTGAGCACGAAGACGGCCAGACTGCCGCCTCCGACGAGTGCGAGCGCCCCGCGCCTGCTCATCGTGGGTTCGGCGGGCTCGGTAGCCACCAGCCCGCCGGCATCCGGTGCCTCGGGCCGGGTCTGCGCGCGAGAGGTGCGCAACTCGGCACGCAACGACCTGGACCGCAGCGCGCGCCACATCCGAGGCAGCTTCACCGCGACGTGCACCACGAAGCCGGCGATGAACACCCAGGCGCCGTAGTAATGGGCGGTATAGAAACTGAACCCGAAGATGTAGTCGTACTGGATGTTCAGCACACCGGTGACGATTTCGAAGAGAATGCCGCCGACCAGCAACAGCAGTGACAGCCGCTCGATCACCTGGGCAGGTGATCGAGCGGGCGGCCACGCGAAAAGCTTCGGCACCACCGACCACAGCTTCGCCAGCACGAGCGGGATCAACACCATGCCCCCGATCACGTGCACGCCCTGGTTCAGCCGGTACAGCCAGGAGGGGCTCGTCGGCCAGTCGAAGTACGGCAGGTGCAGCCAGCCGACGCCGCCGGGGATCGCCTGCCCGAACTGCGGGCCGTATGCGACGTAGGACACCAGCCCCGTGATGATCACGATGGGCAGTGCCACCAGGAGTATCGAACCGAACACCGAGGTCAACCATGGGCCCCGCAGCGGGCTGCGCCATGCCCCGCTACCGGGCAGTCCCGGCGGTCGTCGCCGTTCCAGCGCTCGCCACAATCGAGCGGGAAAGCCATACTCGGCAGGGTTCGCGTCGGTCGAGGGCGGATCGAGGGAGCTGTTCCCTGCGCCGCGTTGTGGCGGGTCGGCTGGGGTCATGGCTGCCTATCCGAATCTGCTCGCTACCTGCGCTGGTGCTTACAGGACGGTAGATCAGGCGCGTCGTCGTTGCCATGGCAAGTGCTCATCGGTAACCAATCGGTAAGGCCGGAGCCATTGTTGTCGGCAGGGTCTAAGCGTTTCTGCTCCGCTTCCGTGTCTGATGTGGACGGTGTGGCGACGAACGCCCGCAGGGGGTAGGGGTCCGTACTGTCGGCCGCGTACCCCGATTCGCATTCCCGATCTCCTCAGGTGCTCGTCAACGCCTCCAGCGGCCTGCGTGCCGCCTCCTGACCGCCCGCCAGCGAATAGACCCCGACCGCGGCCAGCCCGACCAGCCAGAATGCCACCACGAGGAGGTAGGAGTAGGTGGCGCCGATGCCGGTGGCGATGGAGGGCAGCGCCAGCGTGCCGACGATCGCGCCGATCCGTCCGACCGCGACCGAGGCCCCCACTCCGGTGCCGCGCAGGTGGGTGGGGAACAGTTCGGTGAACATCGGGTACGCGGAGGTCCATGCCGCAGTCGCGCATGCGCTGGAGACCACGAACGCGAGCGTAACCCATACCGCGTTACCGCTGGTGGTCGCCCAGGCGAGCAGCCCGACGCTGGCGGCCGAGAGGCCGTAACACCAGCCAACGGTGCGCCGCCGTCCCAGCCGGTCGAAGACACTACTCATCGCCAGGCCACCGGCGAGTCCGCCGAGGTTGCCGATCACATAGAAGATCGGGATCTCCGCCTGTGAGATGTGCACGCCCGGCAGCACCACGACCGAGAGCAGCGCGAAGATGCCGTAATAGCCGAAGGCTTCCGCGAGGTCAAGTGACGCGCCGAGCGCGAGCCTGCCGGGGTAGCGGCGCAGCAGCTCGCCGAGCGCCGCGCGGGTGCCCGGAACGCAGCCTTCGGCGGGCGCTGGCTGCGGCGCGGTCGTGGTGTGCCCCTCGAGTTCGGCCACGATCCGTTCGGCGTCGGCGTGCCTGCCCCTGGACACCAGCCAGCGCGGCGACTCCGGGATGCGGCGCCGGAAGTAGAGCACCACCAGCGCGATCAGCCCACCGAACACGAACAGGTAGCGCCACGAGGTCGCCGAGGACAGCGCCAAGGTGTCCAGTACCAGGTAGGCCAGCAGCCCGGCGAGCACCGCACCGGCGGGCCAGAAATTCATCACCAGCGCATTGGCCTTGCCGCGGGTCCTCGCCGGAATGAGTTCGGCGATGGCGGCGTTCACGATGGCGTATTCCGCGCCGACGCCCAGCGCCGCGGCGAACCGCAATCCGTATACCACCCACAGCGTGGGGCTCAGCCCGGTGAGCACGGTGAACCCCGCGTACCACAGCAGCGTGAGCACGAACAGCCTGCGCCGCCCGAACCGGTCGGCCAGCGGCCCGCCAAGCAGCGCGCCGAGCAGGATTCCCGCGAGCCAGACCGCGAGGATCGCGCCGCGCTGCACTGCGGAGGCCGCGAAGTGATCACCGAGCGGGCCGACCGCGCTGGAGAACAGCTGCACCTCGAAGGAATCGAAGAGCCAGCCCGCGCCAAGCGCCACCAGGATCGTGGTGTGCATCCGGCTCCAGGCCAGCCGGTCAAGCCGCGCGCCGATATCACCTGGTGTCGAGGGATCACCTGTCACGCAGTGGGAAACCCGCTGGGGCGACGGTTACTTCCGGGTCGGTCGCAGCCGCTTCGGCCCGGCCGCGTAGCGACGGTGGATGTCCTTGGGGTTCACCCCGAGGGCGTAGAGCAGCTTGAGGTACTGCATGAATGCGATCATCCGCCAGGTGCCGTGCTCGGTGAACCTGCGCGCCGACGCGGTGACCGTCGCGGGTAGCACCACCAGCGCGCCTCGGCGGCGGAGCCGGTGGCAGAACTCCAGGTCCTCCATCAACGGCAGATCAGGAAACCCGCCCAGCGCCGCGAACATTTCCCGCCGGACGAACATCGCCTGGTCGCCGTAGATCTCCCGCAGCCATCGCGCACGCCGGTTCGAGGCCCATGCCAGGTAGCGTAGCGCCGGGGTGTCACGGTCGAACCGGATCGAGCAGCCGCCACCGACGATCGCCGGATCGGCCATCGCCGCGCGCAGCTGCGGTAACGCTTCCGGGGTTGGGCGGGTGTCGGCGTGCACGAACCACAACACCTCGCCGGAGGTCGCGGCCGCTCCGGCGTTCAGTTGCCTGGCACGTCCGCGCGCGCTGGTGATCACCCTGGCCAGCGGGGCGGCCAGCGCGGCCGTGTCGTCGCCGCTGTTGCCGTCGACCACCAGCAGTTCGCAACCGGGGAAGTCGGCCCGCAGCCCGCGCAAGGTGGCGGCGATGGTGGTGGCTTCGTCGAGCACCGGCACCACGATCGACACCTTCACCCCCCACCCCCGGTGCGCAGCAGGTCCGTGATGTGGCCGGGCAGCAGAGGGTCGGCAAGTAGTGCGGTCGCGTCCTCGGGGGTGTCCAGATCGCGCAGCGTCGGCAGCAGCCCCACCTCAAGCCCCGCACACTCGGCCGGCAGCCGGGCACAGCCCGCGGGCCCCAGCGGCGGTTGCAGGCGTGTCTTGACCGCGCCAGGGTGCGGCGCTTTGGCCATCACCAGCACAGCGGTCATACCGATACCCTGAGCCGAGGCCGGCATGCCATCTCCTCATCTGCTCGTGCGGTGCCGGGGAGGGAACACGGTCCGCGGCGCCCGCATTCACCTGGGCCAGGGAAGACCTTGCGCGCGCGAGCGGGTTGCCCTGCCACACTATGCGTCGGCTGCAGCGGAAGGGAGCGGGCACGTGGCGGTACCGGGCGAGCGCCCCACGTGGCGCACGACACGGGAGGCCTGCCGCGTGATCGCCTACCGGCCGCACCTTTCGCGCACCGCGTTGACCGCGGTGGTAGTCGGAACCATCTTGTTCCTCATCAATCACCTTGACACCGTGCTGCGCGGGGAGGCGACCCCTGAGACCTGGGTCAAGGTCGCCGTCACCTATCTGGTGCCGTTTTGTGTTGCCAACATCGGGGTGCTCCTCGGCTGCCGCCGCCCGCCAGGTGCGCCGTGAGCAGCCCACCCGGAAAGGGGCAGCCGATACCGGCCTGCGTGCAGCACTCGGTGTTGGATCCTGGTGAGAACGCGGCGATGCGCACGATACTGCCCATCGTCGACGTTTCGCACCGACGATGATTCCGATGCGGGATCGGGAAGACATCTCACGAGGTTAGAAGTCAAGCCGCGAGGGCGGGAGGAGGTGGAAACGCGCGATGTTCGTCGTAGGGGCAGCGGGTTTGCAGGCAGTGGTGGAGTTGGCCGAGGAACTTGTTGAACAGGT
>JBOHEL010000372.1:0-5209 GCA_050700995.1 Sciscionella sp.
TGTCACTCGAGCGGTCAACAGAAACGGCGTCCCCGACGACGGTCGAGGGCGCCGCTTCACCCTGCCCCCTTGACAAAAGCCTCTCCATATCAGGTCAGAGGTCGCCGCCCCAGGGCTCGCCCGGTCGTCTTGGCTCGAGCGATGGCTGTGTGTGCCCTACTCGCGGGGGAACATGGTGAGCCATAGCTGGGTCACCGTGGCCACCGCTGCGACGTATGGCGGGATTTCTATGCCCTGGCCGGCAGCAAGTCGCTGGTAGCGGTCCGGCCACGACTCTGGCAGCCGCGGGAGGTTGTCCGGCGGTTCGGTGTTGTCGCGTTCCAGCCACACGGATCGGATTGCGGTTGCCGTTTGCTCGGGTTCGAGCAGGTCGTGCTCGAGCAGAATGGCGAGGTCGACGATGTCGCGGACCCGCGAGTTCTCACGTTCTCCGAAGTCGCGGAGCATGCCGTGGAACTTCTCCGCCGCATGCCGGTGGATGTCGACCGCTTCGACCTCAACTGCTGGGATACCGGCGAACGCCAAGGAGTTGGGTATGGCGAGCCTGTCGGTGGCATGAAGTTCATGGATTCTGGGGGACACGTCGAGCTGGATGCCTCCGAAAGGCTTGTCGGCGAGTTGCGCGCTGACTTTGGCCCGCCAGGTCGGGACTCTGCCGCTGTCATCACGTAACCGTTCCGGCTGGCTGGCGGTGAAGATGAAGTGGTCGTGGTCGTGGTCGAGGTCAACGGCGAGGATGTCGATGAGTCGCTCGTGGAGGTCTGGTGCGCTGTTGACGTCATCGCGCAGGCCGAGATCGACGTCCTTGGTCAGGCGGGCATCGTCGCGTAGGCGAACCTCAAGTGCCATACCGCCTTTGAGTACCCACTGCCCCGGCTCTGCCGCTTGCACGCGGGCGATGACGCGTTCGAACATCACCCGTCGACGTAGCCGGTCCAGACTGACTCCGGTCTCGGCGGATCGTGCCAATAGCCGGCGCTCCAATGCGATGCGGAGCGCCGGTGCCGATTGGTAGGTCATGGTGTCTCCGCTTGCTGGATGGCGCGTTCGATGTACAGCGCGGCGCGGGGGTCGAGGGTCTCGGCGTGGGAGCGGAGGCGGCGAGTGGTGACGAGGCCGCCGCGCCGCGCGTCGGCGATGGCGCGGGCAAGCTGATCCTCATCCGCCGCGTTCGCGGCGATATCGATGAGCGTGCGCAGTGGCGTGGTCACCCGGTATCCCGAGCGTGCAACGACGTCATCGGGGGGAAGCTCGACGTGGTGAAGCGCTACAGCCTCATTGCGCATGGTGAACCCGGGTGGAACCGTCAGATGGACATACCGTGATTCGAACTCGCCGATGCCATACACGGCCATGGCCGACTCGTGTGACACGATCGCTCGTCCTCGTGACCACAGGGTCCAGCGAGCGAGTTCGTCATGTACGCCTGGAACCCACTCAACCAGGCGGAACAGGCCGCGATCAACGCGCCACCAGTTACCAGCTCCAACGTGATAGGCCTGCGCTTGGTGGGAGTAGCCAAGCGACTTCGCCTGCGCGGCCGTGAAATAGCCGCCCTGCTGGGCGGCGAGCTCGAAGAGCTGCCGACGAAGGTCACGTCGATCAGTGGGCACCGGCTTATCCTACAGTAGAACTTTAGTTCCAGCCGCATTCTGTCGCTGGAAGTCAAGTTAGCTTTGAGTATCGGCAGCTACTGAGGCTGTGAGCCGCCGACGATCTGCCAGCATGTCAAGATCGAGCCCGCCCGTATGTGTCACGAGTGCGGATGCCACGTTCCTGCAGGCGGTTCAGCACTGCGGTCGGGTTGACATCAAGGTGTTCGCCAACTCGAGCGAGTGACCAGCCGAGACGGTAGAGGCGGATCGCCTCGTCCACCTGGGTTGGGGAGAGGCCGCGCCGGCGCATCGGAACGTCGAACTGGTGGAGGATGGCGCTGATGGTACGGCGGTCGATGCCGAACCGGTCACCCAGCTCGTAGGTCGTCGCGCCCGCAGCGTAGCCCTGTACCAGCATCTGGACTTGGTCTTGATCGAGCTGTCGCGCCCGCCGTGGCTTGGGCCGGTTGGCGGGCAGAGAGACGGTAGCCACATCCGGCGCCGACCACGACCTGACTGCTGCGCGCAAGCGGGAAGGCCACTCAATCGTGTGTATCCCCGTGGACGGTGTGGGTTGTCGCCTGTTCGTTCTGATCAAGATCGGCTGGCAGGACATGGTGCTCGTGGTCAGCGTTGCTCAATGCGCCTGTCTGCAGCTTGCCGCTCCTGCTCAACGTGTTGCTGCTCGGCGGGGGTCGGGGAAGCCGAGGCTGACGTAGCCGGGCGCGCGTTTGGCCAGTGACGAGGCCAGGACGCCGGTGTTGATGTCGTGGTAGTCGTGGACTTCGGCGGTGGCCTTGCCGGCGTGCGCGCGGAGGATCCGGCCCGCGTACTGGACGAGGCGTCCCTTGAACGCGATCGGTGCGGCGAGGAAGAGCGTGTCCAGTGCGGGGCAATCGAATCCTTCGCCGACGAATGGTCCAGTGGCAACGACCAGTAGTGGTATTCCGTCCGCGGGTCGGAGGCGGGTGAGGGCGTCGCGGCGGGCGGTCGTGGTCATGCCGCCGCGCAGCACGATCGGGTCGAGTGAGCGTCGTCGGAGTTCGTCGGCGAACCGCTCGACTGGGTGGTCCACTGGGTAAGCAGCAGGCAGTGCCGACCCCGTTTCAACGCAGCGACCACGTCGTCGACGACCTGGGTGAGGCGTGCGCCGTCGGCGACGAGGTCGCGGTAGATGGCCGCCATCCCGCCGGGCTTCGTCGGGTCGGCGTCGCCGGCGTAGCGGTAGGCGGTGTCGTGCACGCGGAGCACGGGCCTGGGGCGCTGCGCGGTCGTGTCCAATTCGAGTTGGGGCGTGCTGTCCTCGCTGCGGCGGGTGGAGTGGGTGATGGTGTGCCGGACCGGTCCCAGCTGGAGGGCTATCAAGTCGTCGAGCTTGTCGCGTCGATACGGGGTGGCGGTGAGTCCGAGCCAGCGGCGGGCCGGGATCTGCTTGACGGCGTGCTCGAACGCGGCCGCGGGGATGTGGTGACCGCCGCCGAGCTGACCGGCTTTGACACCCAGCATTTCGCTGATGCGGGTGCGCCACTGGTCGGCCAGGGTCTTGCGGTCGACCAGCACGAGCGTGGAGGTCGCGTGGGTGGCGATGACCGCGCAGGCCATCACCGTCTTGCCCGCGCCCGGCGGTGCGACCAGCACACCGAGATCATGGTCGCGTAGATCGGCTACGGCGTCTTGCTGCTGACGGGTCAGCGTAGCGGCAAAGGTGAACTCCTTCGTCTCGCCGGCCTGCTGCTCGTCGATCACCTCGATGCGGCTACCCGCCTGCTCGACCAGCGAGGCCACCACGTCGCGCAGTCCCCGAGGCAGGATGAGCCCGCCATCGAGAGTTTCGTCGTAACTGCGCAGGAACCGCGGCGTGTCCCACGTGGACATTCGGAGTCGCTGGCGCTCGTAGAACACAGGATTCGTCATCGACGCCGCGTGCTTCAGCGTCGCGTGCAACGCCGGGGTCAACTCCCCCGATTCCAGACGGATTCCTGAGCTGAGCCGGGCGTGCACGATGGGAGGTGCGGTGGTACGGATCCGAGTCGAGACTGCGGCACCGATCTTGTCGATGCCGGCGCCGACAGTGACTCCGCCGGCGCGGCGCGCGACTCGATTGACCTCGGCAGGGCTCATTCGGCCGAGCGAGGACAGGTACGCCCACTGGTCATCGTGTGGTTCCATCGTCGCCAGATCGAGGAACACCGTCGCGCCGTCCTGACGGGCCTTGCCGTGCAAAGGTGCGGCGATCAGATTCCCCACGCCACCCGAGGGCAGCACGTCCTGCGACGGGAAGAGCCGGTCGTAGCTGGCCAGGTCCATACGACCACGCACCGCCATCGCCTCCCGCAACAGGGCGGTACCAAGTCGGCGAGCCGTCTCCGCGGGAACGGGTGCAGTGAAGAAAACCCACGCATGCGCGGCCGCCCCCGAGCGCGAGACCTCCAGCGCTGCCGGCACCGACCACGCCCTGGCGGCCTTCAGGTAGGCCAGGGCATCCAGCATCGCCATTGGGCCGTCGAAGTCGGCCCCCAACCACCAGCACAGGTCGCCATCCAACAGCGGATACAGCCCAACATGCACGTCCCCGGTCAGATGCGTCCGCAGCATGTCCTTGCTCAGCGGCAGGTAGTCGCGGTCCTCGTGCCCGACGCCCTTGCGCCACCCGCCACGCACTGCTGGCAGCCAACCAGCTTTGCCAGTACGCGCGTTCTCCCATCGCGTGGCGTAGATGTCGGTGCGCGCGGCGAACAACGCGGCGAAGAAATCGACCTTCACCTCCGGGGCCGATCGCCGGTCGACCGGACCGGGGTGCGCTTCGAAGAAGCCGGTCTGCACCGGGCCGGGCGGAGCCGCCTGTCTCGGTGTCAGCTCCAGCAGCCGCAACAACCGCGCGTTCTCCGTACGCAACTGCGTTGTCAAAGTACGGAGCTCCGCGAGTTCGTCGGCGAGCCCCGCCGCCTTCGCTGCCTGGAGATCTTCTTCCACGGAACCCACCGTAGGGCGAATGGTCAGATGCTGGCTCGGTTGAAGCGTTCGATGAGGCTGGGTTTGCGCGCGTGTGCTTGCCGCAGCGCGAGGGCGCGCGGGGTGAATGCGTCGTAGTGGTCCTCGCGTTCGGCGAGCGCTTGGAGATCGGTGAGCAGTGTGACAGCGGCGTCGTAGTCGGCAGGTTTGCGAGTGGCGATCAGTGCGTCGACGCGTGACCACGCGATGTCTTCCTCCTCAGCCAGCTTGTCGAGTCGTCGTTCGCGGGCCAGGGCGTGCGCTTGTTCCCGGCGTTCCTCGTCTTCGGCACGCTGGCGAGCCATTCGGCGCTCGCGGTCGGCCCGCTGGCGGGCCGCCGCGTCGAGCAGGTCGGCCACGGTCCGGCGGGCTGGGACGGGGATGATCGGAGCGGTATCGCCACGGAAGCGGTGCAGCAATTCCATCCGCACCCGCGCCGCCTCCCCCTGCGCCACCCGCGCGAGGAGCCGGTTCTTGTCGGCGCCAGGCAGGCGGCTCACCCAAGCGGCGAGGTCATCGGGATTGTCCGCGGTCTTCTCAAGTGGTGGAGAGGCTTGGGCTGCGGTCACGAGGAGGTCGTCGTCGAGGCGGAGAAAGTCGGCCAGCGCCCGCTGCGCGGCAGT